>JBAYOZ010000214.1:0-3648 GCA_041677965.1 Pusillimonas sp. | reverse complement strand
CATAGGGTGGCGTGTAGCTATTGTCAATACACTATCAATGAGTATTACCTGGCCCCCGGCAACTTAACCGGCAAAATATTTCGAATCTTGGGCTGTTATATTGACTGACCTATATATAAATTTCATTGAATATCAATATTTTATGATCTAATATACAACGCATTAAATACGGCAATTTAACCGGCAAAAAAACCTGAAATCTTGTCGCATGCTGACGCCGTCATTAAACACCGTCAACTATCCGCGTCTTATCGCAAGCACCAACAATCACGGTTGCCCCATGTACAGCCATCCATCGCAATTTACGCCCCTTATGCCCTCTGACGCCGCTTTTATCCGGCTTGATGATGAGGCCAGGCAGGTTGTTGCGCAATCTTATGCGCTGACTCAGGCTGCGCATCCCACCTCTCTTTCCCAGATTCGTCGGCTGGTCCGCTCAATGAACTCGTATTACAGCAACTTGATCGAGGGGCAAAGCACGCATCCGGCCAACATCGACCGGGCATTACGCAAAGACTTTTCAGACAACCCTGATGTCGCCAAGAAACAGCGTATCGCATTGGCCCACATTGAGGCAGAAAAGGCCCTGGAAGATAATGTTGACGCCCGTGACCACCCTTTTTCTGTAAAAGTGATCAAAGCCTGCCACGCAAACATCTATGAACGCTTGCCCGATGAAGACAAGCACGACCATGGAGCAGCCATTGGGGCAGGACAGTTCAGGCAGGCAAACGTACAGGTAGGGCGTCACGTTGCGCCTTCATTCGAGAGCCTGAATTCGTTTTTGGCCGCCTGGGAGCTTCAGTACAACAGGGCATGGACAGATGCTCAACGCCTCGTTGTCGCGCCTTTGGCTCACCATCGGCTGGCCTGGGTCCACCCTTTTATTGACGGTAATGGCAGAGCGGCTCGCCTTCAGACACATTTAGCGCTTCTTCCAATCACCCAAGGGCTTTGGTCGGTCAATCGGGGTCTGGCCAGAAGCCTGAACAAAGAAAACGGGTATTACAGCGCCATGGCCTATGCTGATCAGTTGCGTCAGGGCGATTACGACGGCAGAGGCAACCTTTCCGAGCGGGCGCTTGTCAATTGGGCCCAGGTGTTCATCAGCACATGTAAAGACCAGGTTGAATTTCAGCAAAAAATGCTCGATCTTGACAGCATGAAATCAAGAATCAAGGTTCTTGTTTCTCTTTGCTCGGCGCAAATCAAAAACATCAGGGAAGAAGCTTTTTTACCTGTGTATCATTTGTTTGCGGCTGGGCCGTTGGCCCGTTCAGAGTTTGCAAAAATGACGGGGCTTGGTGAACGCTCGGCCAGATATCTGATCTCGGCCCTGCTCAAGGAAGAAATCATTACAAGCCAGGCGCACAACGCACCCTTGCAATTTAACTTGCCGTTAAAGCATCTGCACATTTTGCTTCCGAACCTTTACCCGGAAGCCAACACGACTAACTTCGAGGGGTAAGCGTTGTTCGGCCCTATAGCTACTGTCAATACACTATCAATGAGTAGTAACACGCACCCACGCATCCCCTTAATGGACGGCCACTTTTTCAACACCCCACACCTGATCGCCAAAACCGTTCAGCCACCACTGCAACTGGGCTGAATCAACCACCGTTGCCTGAATGCAATAACCAGCCCCGGTTTCCTCAACCACCTGGTCAGCGGACAGCCCGGACTCGAGCAAGTGATACCCCGCCTCTTTGGTGATGCTGAACGACAACCGGATTTTGACGCCCTCACCAAAACCAAAACGGCCATCGGCATCGTAGCGTTCCAGGCTGAATTCAGGTGGCGGGGTAAAGCCCAACCCCGACACCGTCGCCAGCTGGATGCGATGCAGCGCAATGCTGCGCTCATTGTCGTAACCCTCGAAACGACACACCAGATACAACCGTGGCCCCTGCTGTGCCAGGCCCAGCGGCATCACCCGATATTCCGCCTGCTTGCCCGCCGCGTTCTGATACCCGATCGTCAACCAAAGGTTCTGATACAACGCCGTTGTTACCGCCTCGAAGACACCGGCGGGAATCACGGGCGGCAGCAACGGCTGCGTCACATCAACCACCCTGACCTTGTTCAGCCACTGGGTTTCCGGTTTTGGCGTCGCCTGACCCAGCAGATTGGTGCGCGCCTGAAAGAAAAAACCTTCCATCGACTGCATCACCGACGCCGGCAGCAAATTCTGCAAATACCGCTGGGCCAACGCCAGCAACAACGACTCTTGCTCATTCAGCATGGGTAGCGAAAAGCCCTGTGCATGGCTCATCCAGCGATACCCGTAGGGTTTGCTGCGGTCATCGCGCTCAATCTCGAACTCAAGGCTTAATTGCTCGAGTTGTCGTTCAATGCTGCGCCGTGTACGCACAATACCCGCCGCCTCAAGCTGACGGTGCAATTCTGCCGCCGTCACGTACCGATGACGGGGGATTCGCTTCAAGAGTTCCAGGGAAAGTTTTAGCGTATTGCCGGTGGCGGGACGAATGGTCATGATTCCAGAAGCGCAGGTCAAAAACTGTAATGTGCTTTATACCTGAATTTGCGCCAGCGACACCTGCATAACATGTGCAGAGAGCACTTGCGACACAGATCGTCGCGCCTCGGAAATACAATTTTTATTCCAGACAGCACCCGTTCGAGTGGTGCGCATAAAAGAGGCGGCGAGGCATGAACCTTACATCCCGGCTGGTGGCAACCTTGCATCATCTGCGCAACCGCGCCACCACAGAAAACTTTGTTCCCGCACCACCTGTCTCGCCGACCCAAAAAAATGATAGCGGGTCAACGCCATCACCCATCCGCTGGCTGGGGGCCGACGTGATCATTTCAGAGCAACCCGTACACGGCAACGTCAGCAACCATTGCGATGCCATTGTGGTGACACAGCACGCACGCGCACTGGCCTGGCTTTACACGTTCTTGCGCTATGAATCTGGCAATGCACTCAATTACCTGAACGAAAGCGAGTTCTATGCCGAGGCCAGCCGTGCGGTTAACGATTTACTGCAGCGAAACCCCGACGCCAGTCAATCAGACGTGTTGATTTCAGCCCTTGATGGCGCACTTGAAATCGTTCAGGAATGGCTGGAACGGGGCATTCACCACGAAAAACCCGGTGCCGGCGCATTTTCCTGAGCTACCGCCCCAATTACCCCACACCACCCCAACCTCAGGAGCCCTGCTCATGAACACGAACCAGAATGAAACGTACCCGGTCATGGCCAACCGACCTGCCACCGCCATTGAGCGAGAAAATGCGGCCATCATGCTCAGATCATTCGGCCAAGACTACCTTGCCAACCGTGTCGAACACGCCGACAGCCCGGAAGACCAGGAGGGCCTGATCAGCGTTGTTTCTGACTTCAACGATGTCACGACCGAGGTCGTGCTGGTACCCCCCGGAACACACGACGTTCCTGCCGACCTGCTGCAGAACCTGCACTACTTCCTGGGGATGAGCCTGGAAACCAGAAACTACCCGACCCTGATACTGCAATCTGAAACAAGCGATGTCGTCAATAGCGACACTGGCGACGTCACACCGATGGTCGTGTGCCATTCGTGTTCAAAAATGATGAACCTGAATCTCTACGCCTCGAAACCGACCGTTATTGAACGCTATTTTTCCGAGGCTGAGCAATT
>JBAYOZ010000213.1:0-3656 GCA_041677965.1 Pusillimonas sp. | reverse complement strand
TTCAATTCACGTCAGGGCACCTCGGCCCTGGCGCCAGTCCAAGAGGTCAATCATGTCCGTAGCCGACATCAAAAAATCCGACATCGTTTCACAATTCCAGCGCGCCCAGGGCGACACAGGTTCTCCTGAAGTGCAGGTTGCATTGCTGACAGCCCGCATCAACGAACTTACGGGTCACTTCAAAGAGCACAAGAAAGATCATCACTCGCGTCGTGGCCTGCTGCGTATGGTCAGCCGCCGTCGCAAGCTGCTCGATTACCTGAAGGGTCGCAACCCCGACGCTTACCGCGCACTTATCGAAAAACTCGGTCTGCGTAAGTGATATCTGGGGCGGGTTCCCCACGATGTTCAACCGTGCCCGCCACGAGCGCTCCTCGTGGTGCGCACGGTTTTTTTAATTGTAAGGATCATCAATAATGTTCAATAAAGTGACCAAGTCGTTTCAGTACGGCCAGCACACTGTGGTGCTTGAAACGGGCGAAATTGCCCGTCAGGCCGGTGGTGCTGTTGTTGTCTCGATAGACGACACCGTTGTACTGGCTACCGTAGTTGCGGCCAGGAAGGCCAAGCCCGGTCAGGATTTTTTCCCGCTTACCGTTGATTACGTCGAAAAAACCTATGCTGCCGGTCGTATCCCGGGCGGTTTTTTCAAGCGTGAAGGCAAGCCCTCCGAAAAAGAAACGCTCACCTCGCGCCTTATCGATCGTCCGTTGCGCCCGCTGTTCCCCGAAGGCTTCTACAACGACGTCCAGGTCATTATCCACACCTTGTCGGTCAACCCCGAAGTCGACCCCGATATTCCCGCCATGATTGGCGCATCGGCCGCGTTGGCCATTTCCGGCATTCCCTTCAATGGTCCCATTGGTGCGGCCCGTGTCGGCTATATCGATGGCCAGTACGTCCTGAACCCGACTTCATCCCAATTGAAATCGTCCAGCATGGACCTGATCGTTGCGGGCACGGAAGCCGCTGTTCTTATGGTCGAGTCCGAAGCGCGCCAATTGTCTGAAGAGATCATGCTGGGTGGCGTGGTGTTTGGTCACGACCAAATGCAAGCTGCCATCAATGCCATCCACGACCTGGTTGCCGACGCGGGCAAGCCCGAATGGGACTGGCAGGCGCCTGCCAAGAATGAAGCCCTCATTACTGCCGTCAAGGCCGCCGCAGGCGAACAGCTGGTTGCAGCCTACCAGATTCGTGAAAAGCAGGCGCGCACAGAGGCCGTGCGTGCGGTTTATGCCAATGTTCGGGCCAAACTCGAAGAGCATGCCGCCGCCAAAGAAGAAGCGGCTCCCGATGCCGTTGAAGTTGAAAACATTTTGTTCGACCTCGAATCAGACATCGTGCGTACCCAGATTCTGTCGGGTGAGCCCCGCATCGACGGTCGCGATACACGTACGGTTCGCCCCATCAGCATTCGTCTGGGCGTGTTGCCCCGCGCACACGGCAGCGCTCTGTTTACGCGTGGTGAAACCCAGGCCCTGGTGGTTGCTACACTGGGTACCAAGCAAGACGAGCAAATCATTGACTCCATCATGGGTGAATCCCGCGATCGTTTCATGCTGCACTACAACATGCCTCCGTTCGCAACCGGTGAAACCGGGCGTTTTGGTGTGCCCAAGCGGCGTGAAATCGGTCACGGTCGTCTGGCCAAGCGTTCACTGATTTCAACGCTGCCAGCTGCTGATGAATTCCAGTACACCATCCGTATCGTTTCTGAAATCACCGAGTCCAACGGTTCATCGTCGATGGCGTCGGTGTGTGGTGGTTCGTTGGCCATGATGGACGCCGGTGTGCCCGTCAAAGAGCACGTTGCCGGTGTGGCCATGGGCCTGATCAAGGAAGGCGGCAAGTTTGCTGTACTGACCGACATTCTGGGTGATGAAGATCACCTTGGCGACATGGACTTCAAAGTGGCCGGTACGGTTAATGGCATTACCGCGCTGCAAATGGACATCAAAATCCAGGGCATCACCAAAGAAATCATGCAGGTTGCGCTGGCTCAGGCGCGTGAAGGCCGTTTGCACATTCTGGGCAAGATGCAAGACGCCATCGACGGTTCCCGCACCGAGTTGTCCGAATTTGCGCCGCGCATGATTACCGTCAAGATCAATCCTGAAAAGATCCGCGATGTCATCGGCAAGGGTGGGGCAACCATTCGCGCCCTTACTGAAGAAACCGGTACGCAAATTGACATCGGAGACGACGGCACCATTACCATTTCCAGTGCTGACCTTGACCGTGCCCACGAAGCCGAGCGCCGTATCAAGGAATTGACGGCCGATGTCGAGGTGGGCCAAGACTACGAAGGCCCGGTTTTGCGCTTGCTTGATTTTGGCGCCATTGTCCAGGTGCTGCCTGGCCGTGATGGCTTGTTGCACATTTCTGAAATTGCCAACTATCGCATCAACAATATCAACGATGTGCTCAAGGTGGGTCAGGTTGTCAAGATCAAGGTCATCGAGGCTGACGACAAAGGTCGCCTTCGCTTGTCGATGAAACCATTGGGTGGCATCGAAGCGCAGGGCGGTCCGGCTGCCCCTGCGGCACCCGAGGCCTAATCGGTCGTTGCCATTGGCGGGCACCGTGGCGTGCCCGTCTGTTGTGCCCGAGGCACAAAAAATGCAGTCTGCGGGCCGCGTTTTTTGTGCCTTTTTTGTGAGTATCGTCAGAAGGAATTAAAACAATGTTTCCATCCCGGCTTTCCGAGGGTTATCAAAGTTTTCTTGACGGTCGGTTTCAGACCGAAAGCTCCCGGTACCAGAAACTGGCTGAAAAGGGCCAGAACCCTGAAATCATGCTTATTGGTTGTTGTGACTCCCGGGTATCGCCAGAGGTTATTTTCGATGCCGGGCCAGGTGAAATGTTCGTGGTGCGCAATGTGGCCAATCTGGTGCCGCCTTACGAGTCGGGTAGCGAGTCGCATCATGGCACCAGTGCGGCCATCGAGTTCGGAGTCAATGGCCTGAATGTCAAACACATCGTGGTGCTGGGTCACGCATCGTGCGGGGGTATCAAGGCGTTTCATGATCGCGCCGAGCCGCTGAGCCAGGGTGATTTCATCCGTAAATGGATGTCGCAGATTGAGCCGGTTGCCCAGCGTCTGGGCGAGTCAACGGGTGACTATAAAAGCGATCTGAAACGACTGGAACTGGCGGTTGTTGAAGAGAGTTTGCGCAACCTGATGACGTTTCCGTTCATTCGCCGGCGTGTTGAGCGTGGCGAGCTTGAATTGCACGGTACCTATTTCGGTGTGGCTACCGGTGTCCTGTTCTTGCGAAACCCGGACACCGGTGAGTTCAAGCCGTGTCTTAATGCCCCAGTTGTGGGGTAGTGGGTTGGCTACCGCCCCGGGTATGGGCATGAGAGCCACCCTGGGCCTGGGAGTGGCCCCCGCCCTGGTGGTCGTTCTGGTCAAGGCGGAAAACCGATACTGCATCAACCAGGTCATCTGACTGTTGTCGCAAACTGGCCGCAGCAGCGGCCATTTCTTCAACCAGCGCCGAGTTCTGCTGAACGGCCTGGTCCATTTGCGTGACGGCGTCGGCAATCTGGCCCACGCCTTGCTGCTGTTCGTTACTGGCTGCGCTGATTTCACGCATGATATCGGTAACGTGCTGGATGCTTTGCACAACTTCCGACATGGTGGTGCCGGC
>JBAYOZ010000212.1:0-3667 GCA_041677965.1 Pusillimonas sp. | reverse complement strand
GGCACGCGCTATGGCTCGGGTTGTACCAGCGGCCACGGTGTGTGCGGGCTGTCGCGGTTGTCGCCGCGGTCTCTGGTGGCCACGCTCGGCTTCATGGCGACCGGCTTCATCACGGTTTACATCGTTCGTCACCTTGTCGGCTAACCTGGGGTACCCTCATGCAACGTATTTTTGAATTTCTGATTGGTCTTGTATTTGGTCTGGGCCTGATTCTTTCCGGCATGAGCAACCCGGGCAAAGTACTGGGGTTTCTTGATCTTGCCGGCAACTGGGATCCGTCCCTGGCCTTCGTTATGGGCGGGGCCATCCTGGTCGGACTGATCGCTTTCCAGGTCGCCCGAAAACGTACGCAAACGTTCCTGGGCGGAGCCCTGAAACTGCCCAACCGCACCGACATTGACAAGCGCCTTGTGCTGGGTAGCCTGACGTTTGGCGTTGGCTGGGGACTGGCCGGCTTTTGCCCGGGTCCAGCACTGGTTTCCCTGGGCTCGGGCCAGATCAAAGGGCTGATTTTTGTGGCCGCCATGGTCGCAGGCATGGGCATTTACGAACTCCTCAACCGCAAAACGAGTTAAATCATGATGCTTGTGCCAGACTGGATCAAATCATACCGTCGTGACCTGCTGCCCGGTGACATCACCGCCAGCCTGATCGTCACTGTCATGCTGATTCCTCAAAGTCTGGCCTATGCCATGCTGGCAGGTTTGCCGCCCGAAATCGGGTTGTACGCCAGCGTGTTGCCGCTGGTGGCCTACGCCCTTTTGGGTACCAGCATGACGCTGGCTGTCGGCCCGGTGGCCGTGGCATCACTCATGACCGCCAGTGCACTGGCACCGCTGGCCGCACCGGGCAGCCCCGAATACATCGCCCTGGCTATAACGCTTTCCATGCTGTCAGGGGCCATGCTGCTGGTCTTTGGTGTGCTGCGACTGGGGTTTCTGGCGTATTTTCTCAGCCACCCCGTCATCAGCGGTTTCATCACGGGCTCGGCCATCCTTATCACCATCAGTCAGCTCAAACATATTTTTGGTGTCCAGGCATCGTCGGGCGATGTTCTGACAACAGTATTCGACATTGCCACACGCTTGCCCGACGCCAACCCGGCCACCACCCTTATCGGGGTACTGACACTGGGTTTCCTGTTTTTTGCGCGCAAGGCCTTGGGCCAGTTACTGCAAAAAGCCGGTATTCCTGCCGCCACGGCTGCCCTGCTGGGGCGGCTGGCGCCCATGGTGGCCGTCATTCTGTCCATTGTTGCCGTCAGCCAGCTTGATCTGGCCAACACCGCAGGGGTCAGTATTGTGGGTACTGTGCCAGAAGGGTTGCCAGCACTGCAGTTTCTTGTGCCCGACGGCAATGACCTGGCCAACCTGTGGCTGCCAGCCCTGCTGATCTCTTTGGTCGGTTTTGTGGAAAGCGTTTCGGTAGCGCAATCGCTGGCCCTGAAACGCCAGCAGAAAATCAACCCCGACCGCGAGCTGCTGGGTCTGGGCGCTGCCAATATCGCCAGCGCCGTTTCAGGCGGATACCCGGTTACCGGCGGCTTTGCCCGTTCGGTCGTGAACTTCTCGGCGGGTGCCAACACACCACTGGCCGGGGTTTTTTCAGCGGTCCTGATGGCTGTGGTCATTGCCAGCCTGACCGGCCTGTTCTACAACCTGCCCCAGGCGGTGCTGTCAGCGACCATTATCGTGGCCGTCACATCGCTTATCGACATCAAAACCATCAAGGAAACCTGGCAGTACGACCGTGCCGACGCCGTGTCATTGCTGGCAACACTGGTTGGCGTTGTGGTTCTGGGGGTTGAGGCCGGTGTCATTCTGGGTGTGGCGCTATCGTTGGCAGCGCTGGTCTGGCGCAGCAGCCACCCGCACATTGCCGTTGTCGGGCGCGTGCCCGGTACCGAGCATTTCCGCAATATCAAACGGCACAAGGTCGAAACCCTGCCCAACCTGCTGGCCATGCGTGTTGACGAAAGCCTGTTCTTTGCCAACGCAGCGCTGGTTCAAGGCAAAATCGAAAGCCTGGTCGCCGCTGATGCCAACATCAAATTTGTGCTGCTGGTATGCCCGGCCGTCAACCAGATTGACTCTACAGCACTGGAAGCACTAACCCAGTTGCAGTCAAGCCTGGAAGCCAAAGGCATCAAATTCATGCTGGCCGAAGTCAAGGGCCCGGTCATGGACCGCCTGCAACCCACAGAGCTGGGCCACAAACTGGAAGGCCTGATCTTTTTAAGTGCCCATGATGCGTTCATTTATGTTGAACGACACCACGAGGCGGCCCTGAAACCTGTATGACAACGCCGGGTGTTGTCATGGCGGCAGGGCTACAAATAAATACTGTCACCGCCACTGTCCATTGAGCGCTTCAGGGCAAACCAGGTTTCCAGCACTGATGACTTGTAAACAACCCCAAGCAGCTTGGGGCTATCGCCCCGCGTTACCACGGGTAAACGTTCACCCGGAAAATGCACAAACGCTTCCTGGGCATCGTCAAGACTCATGTCAGGGTGCAGTGCCTTGGCAAAATCAAGGCGCAACACATCGCCGGCGACGGTTTCATTGATATCCCCCCCGCTGCGCAACAGGTTGATCAGGTCTTGCTGGGCAATCACCCCCTGAAAGATGCTGTCTTGGTCAACCACATACACATACCTGACCGGGTAGTCGTTGAAGAACTGCAACGCAACAGATACCGGCGTGGGCGTGGAAACGACGGTAATGGCCGGCTTGACCAGATCACCCAGCAGCCGGTTGCGCAACTGGGTGCGCAGCTTCGCATCACGCTCGCGCGTCAGGGTCACCTCGTAGATCACCACCTGGGCAATCGCACGTGCCACAACGTACGCCAGCACGCTGGCCAGCATCAAGGGCATGACCACATTGAAGCTGTGTGTCATTTCAAACATCATCAGGACGGCCATAAGCGGCGCCCCGGTACCTGCCGACAAGAAAGCCCCCATACCAACAACGGTATAGATGGCCAGTGGCAACGACAGTGACGGCAACAGCCAGGCCAGCAACTGCCCAAACAAGGTGCCAAATGCCGCCCCGACAAACAATGTGGGGGTAAAAACGCCCCCGACCGCACCCGAACCCACGGTAAAGCCCGTTGCCAGCAGCTTGAATCCCAGAATGAAAATCACCGCATGCCAGGGCCATTCAGCATTCAGAAAGGACGACACTACGGTAAACCCGTTTCCTGAAACGGCTGGCAAGAACAGCAAGACCAGCCCCAGCAATGCACCGCCAAGCGCCAGACGGGACGGCAGCCCAAGCCCTGTCTTGCGAAAGACCGCGCGCGAGAAATCCAGCCATTTCAAAAAGTACGGCGCGCCGATACCCGACAGCAAACCCAGCACCAGCAAAGGCAAAACTGTAACAACATCAACCGACGGAAGATCGGGCAGAAGGTAGCCATCGATATGCCCGCCCAGGGCCCTGGCCGTCAGGCTGGCCACGCCAGCCGCTACCAGCAAGGGGCCAACCGTGTGGATGGCCATCGAACCGAGCACGATTTCAGCCACAAACAAGGCGCCGGCAATCGGGGCACCATAGGCTGCAGCGACCCCGCCAGCCGCGCCACACGCCACAATCAGGCGCAGACGCGAACGATCGAAAGATACAAGACGACAAACCACCGAGGCCCCCAGCGCCCCCAGGTG
>JBAYOZ010000211.1:0-3697 GCA_041677965.1 Pusillimonas sp. | reverse complement strand
GGAACGTTACGCCTCACTGAAGAGCAATGCGGTCGGCAACGGGCTGGAAACCGCCATGCTCAAGCCGTTCAATGCGTTCTACACCGACAGCGGCGCCGACCCCGCCGACCCCCGTGTTTCGCCGATCAAGCGCAATGATTTTTCCGGGCTGCCTGCCGCCCTGGTTGTGACGGCGGGCTGCGATCCGTTGCGTGACGAGGGCGAGTTGTATGGTCAAAAGCTTCAGCAGGCGGGCGTTCCGGCAACCATCCGGCGTTACGACACGGCCGGTCATGGCTTCGTCCAGCATTTTTCCTGGCTACCCGAATTTCAGGGGGTCTTTGCAGAAACAGCTGATTTTCTGAACGGTGTCAAACCATGAGCGTCGTGGACATTCACCCGCTCTTTTCCCAGTGGGGGCGATTTGGCCTTTACAGTTTTTTCATTGATGGCAGCGAACCGGCCATTGTGGATACCGGAATTGCGTCCTCGCCCGCTGAAGGCATTGCCCCCGCACTCAAGCAATTGGGTCGACGCATTGAAGACGTGCGCTGGATTCTTCTGACGCACGGGCATATCGACCATATGGGTGGGGCGCATGCGTTGTGGGAACTGACGGGCCGCAAAGCCAAGGTCGTCATCCACGAGGCAGACGTACCGTTTTTGCGCTCGCGCCGCACACACGTTCAAGAGTACCTTGATGCCCGCGGTCGTTATATCAATGACCCGCAAGGTGAGGCCAAGTTGACCGCAGCATGCCAGGCGGCGATTTCCGGCGAAATGGAGCCCGACCTGATCGTGCGTCATGGCGACGAAATTTCGCTGGGTCCAGACGTCACGGTTTCCGTGCATTCGGTGCCGGGCCACACCGCCGGTTCGGTGGCGTATGTGGTCGAAGGGCAGCGCGATGTGTTCGTGGGTGATGCCGTGCAGATCCATGGGGCAGCCAACGGCTTCCCCAGTTACGCCGACCCCGATGCTTACCGCAATAGCCTGCTTTACTTGCGCGACCACGTCAAACCCAATCGCCTGTTTCTGGGCCACCCGTATCGCAGTCAGGGGGCCGAGTCATTGGGCGTCGTGCTCAATCGCGAACAGGCGGCTGAAAAAATTCAGGAAAGTCTCGACATTGAGGCCCGTGTTCGAGCCGCTACCCAAACGCCGGGCATGGATGCCCCCGAGCTGCCCAGAGGTGTCTGTTCACCGTTTTGCTGTATAGCGGAATACCTGCGCTATGCGGGTGACCCAACCCTCGAACCTTCACCATTTTTTACCACCATGCACGGCTACTTTCACAAGGGCTATCGGTCATGATTGTTGTACATAAAGATTTACGCGTTCCGATGCGCGATGGCGTCCATTTGGCCGCAGATGCGTATCACGATGAAGGTGACGTTCCGCGCCCCGCACTGGTGGCGCTTAGCCCTTATGGTAAAGAGCTGCAGGCCCTGGCACTGACCATGCCCCCGCAAAAACGCCCGTCGCCGTTGTGGGACGGGTGTATTGAGGCTGGTGATATTGCCCGCGTGGTCAAGGAAGGCTACGTCCATGTGATTGGCGACGTACGAGGTTCCGGCGGCTCTGAAGGCGAACACATTGGCAACTACAACGCCGGTGGGGTGCCCCTGGGTCAGGACGCCTACGATTTCATCGAGTGGGTGGCCAAACAACCCTGGTGCAACGGCGTTGTCGGGATGATCGGTATTTCGTATTTCGGTTCGATGCAGGTCTTTGCGGCGGCCGAGCGTCCGCCCAGCCTCAAGGCGATTTTTGTCAGCGGCGGCCACTTTGACTTTTACGAAACCACCTACCATGGTGGCATCATGTGGTTCATGCCGCGCGCGGCGCGTGAGGGTCGTGGCGGCGATTCCGGCTGGGCCTTTACCCATCGTCATAAATCGCGCATGCTTGAAACGTATTCCGAAGAGGAAATCAAGCGGCGCGTTGCCGAACGCCTGGCTGATCCCGACGTTGCGGCATGGCCCAATCTGGTTCATGTACTGAACTACCCGATTCATCATGAGTCGTGGTTCGACATCATCACCAACCACCTTGATGGCGAGTGGTATGAAGAACAGAACCCCATCAATCTGGCCACGAATATCGATATCCCGGTGTATTTGCAGATCAATCAGGGCCGTGGCTGGACGGTTGACGGTACCATCGAGCTTTTCGACGTTCTGAAGGGGCCCAAGAAGCTGGAAATCGGGCCGTACCCGCCGATGCAGACCCGCCCCTGGGTGGATGACCACGACACCATGTTCCGCTGGTATGACTACTGGTTGAAGGGCATTGACAACGGCATCATGGATGAACCGGCCGTCAAAGTACACGTTGAAGGCACCCGGCACTGGGCGACAGGTAAACAATGGCCTGTCAAAGACATTGAATATCGTCCGCTGTACCTGCGCACGCGGGGCAAGCTGGCGTTTGAGCCCGAGCCCTACAGTGTCGAGCACGCGCACCCCGAAGGCTTTTACCAGGCGCCGTTGACCATTACCGACAAGGTCGAAAAACTGTCCTGGTCGACCGAGCCCTTCGACACGCTGACCCCGGTTCACGGCACAGGCGCAGCCCATTTGTTTGTGGCCATCGATCAAGATGACACCAATCTGATTCTGCGCCTGTGGGACGAATCACCCACGGGCAAGCGACAACTGGTCACTACCGGTTTCCTCAAGGCCTCGCATCGCGAGCTGGATGACCGTACCACCGAAGGCAACCCGTATCACCCCCATACCCGCAGCGTGCCGGTAGAGCCGGGGGTCATCAATGAGTACGTGATACGGCTCTACCCGTTTGCCAACGATTTCAAGGTTGGGCACAAACTGGTTGTCGAGCTCATGTGCAATGAACCGCTGGTGGACGAACACAATTCCCTGTTGCCGCCCGACGCCTTCCATTTGCCTGTGGGGCGACCGGTCACGCACACCATTTATCGGGATGCGGCGCACTTGTCGCGTCTTGTACTGCCTTTTGCATTCGGAAGCGAATGATTCAGGCAGTTTGATCACCGGTGTGTCGTCTGTGGGGTACATGCGGCATACCGGTGACGTTGATCAGGCCAGATCCTGACAACGCAATAATTAATAAAACCTGTAACGGAGACAAAAATGCAATCAACAACAAACCCGACAGGTCGGCCCGGGCGGCGCGACGACGGTTTTAACGGCGGCAATATTGGTGCGCTGATGCTGGGGCATTGCGCCGGCATGCTTGACCTGGTGGGGCTGCCCGTATGGGTTGGCGCCAACCTGGTTGGCTTCTATAAATTCGACCCGCAGAAAGCGGGGCTGTTGGCCACCGTATTTTTGCTGTGTGCCGTGATTTCAAGCATGGTGCTGGCGCCCCGGTTTGGGCGTTCGGCCGCCAAATCCATTACCGTCATCGGCTACGTGGTGGCCGCCCTGGCGTTTGTGGGGCTGGCTACGTTTGCGGGTGACAATTATTCAACCATGCTGTTGCTGCATGCCATCGGGGGCCTGGGTGCCGGCAGTGCGCTGACGATGGTGCACGGTACGATGGGTCGCAGCGACAACCCCCACCGCATGTTTGCCTATGCGAGCATTGCCGTGGGTGTATTCGGCATTGTGGTGCTGGGCAGTGGCCCGGTCATCATCGAGAAGGTTGGCGGCGCAATGCTGTGGTTCGTGTTTGCCGGCGTCATGGGGTTGGCCGCGTTGCTTGCGCTGGTGGCTTTTCCCAAGGTGCCTGCGGC
>JBAYOZ010000210.1:0-3725 GCA_041677965.1 Pusillimonas sp. | reverse complement strand
TCGCCACGAATCGTAGACACCACATCGCCCCCGGCAATGATGGCGCCCATGACTTCAAAGATGGCTGCAATGACAATGGCACCCGCCATGGAAATCGATTTGGAACCCACTGCCGGGCCAACGTTATTGGCAACGTCGTTGGCCCCGATATTCATGGCCATATAGCCGCCAATCATGGCAGCCACCACCAGCATAATGCCCTGCCGCCCGGAAATACCCAGCCCCCAGGACGCGTAAATCATGATGGACACAACAAAAAGCAGCCCCATGCCAAAACGAAAAAATTCGCGCTGACTACGCTTGGTCGCGTGCTGGATGTCGGAGAGTTCCTGAAATTGCATATGAGATGAGGGGCGATTGCCACAATATGAAAGTTGCGTAATTATGACATTTCATGACAGCCCGCTAAAAGCAGCATTGCGGCAAATCAAGGAATTTTCCAAATCTTTCAGGGTTGTGTTCGCTGAACAACGGCCGGGCTGCCCCTCAGGCATCACCCCCACCCAACGCCACCTTGCGCAACAAGACCAACAATTGCGTGCGCTCATCCAGCGTCAATGCTTCGGCAATTTCACGCTCGCACTGCTCAAGCGCGTCGGAATAACGCCGCAATTTCTCATCACCTGCCGGCGTCAGGTACAACGCCGAACTGCGACGATCAAGCCCTGCAGTTCTTTCCACCAGTCCCAACTGAGCAAGATCATCGACAACCTTGACGACGCTGGGGTTTGCAATGCCCAGCAACACCCCCAGGGCCGACTGATTGATACCCGGGTTGGCTGCCACCGCAGACAAAGCGCAAAAACGCGCAGGCGAAATCTCCCCCTGCTGATGCCGGATAAATGTGGCATCGCATCGCACACCGGTACGGCGCACCACGTACGCCAGAGAGTTATTAAGCTGATCAGGCTCAACGACAGCAACCCGGTCCCCGGTTTTATTGGCGGGGCTTTTGTCATGCAATGCCATCGGGGCGCGAACTTCTGTTTTCTTGATCATAAAAACACTGTGGGGGGGTAGAGCCTGGAGGTTAAGCGAACGATTCTAACTCACTCCATATCACGCGATCAGGGATTATCCGGTGTCCAAAAGACAGCCAGACCCTTGTACTTCAGAGCAACTATCGATACTATTTACACGCAAATAGTTCACTAAACGAACTATTCACTATGCGATATAAATAACCGGAGACAAACCATGTACAAAAGAGCTGCGGCCCTGGGCGTCGCCCTTGCACTTTCCTCGGCATCTGCCCTGGCTGACGTTAAAGTCGGCATCATCATCAGCGGCAGTGGCCCGCTGGCCTCGCTGGGCATACCGTTCAAAAATACCTTTAGCCTGCTGCCTGACACCCTGGGGGGCGAACCCGTCAAATACATTTTGCTCGATGACAGCAGCGACCCGACCAACTCGGTAAAAAATGCCCGCAAACTGATCTCTGAGGACAATGTCGACCTGATTTTCGGTACCAACGGGTTATCCAGCACAACCGCTATCGCCCCCATTGCTGCAGAAAACAACACCCCTGTCATCGCCCTCGCGCCGGCCAGCCCCGAAGTTGCCAAAAACCCTTGGGTATTTGCTGTGCCCCAACCGCTACCCATCATGATGAGTGCCGTCGTTGACCACATGAAACGCAACGGCGTAAAAACCGTTGGCTACATCGGTTTTGCAGACTCATGGGGTGATGTGGTACTGGCGGGCATCAAGCCTGGCCTGGAAAAAAATGACATCAAACTCGTTGCCGACGAACGCTACGCCCGCAATGACACCAGCGCGGTTGGCCAAGCCCTGAAGGTCATCTCGGCCCGCCCTGATGCCGTATTGGTTGGCGGATCGGGAACCGGCGGCGCACTGGGGCATGTTGCCTTGGCCGAGCGCGGTTACAAGGGCCAGATCTACCACAACCACGCCGTCATCAATCGCGACTTCCTGCGGGTTGGCGGACAGCATCTTGAAGGGGCGATCGTACCCACGGGCCCAGTGATGGTGGCTGAACAGCTGCCCGACAACAACCCCATCAAACCCGTAGCACTGAAATTCGTACAGTCATATGAAGCAGCCTTCGGAGCGAATAGCCGTAACGCCTTTGCCGGCTACGGCCAGGACGCCTACATCCTGGCGGATAATGCGGTTCGTCAGGCTGCCACAAACGCCAAACCCGGAACCATTGATTTTCGCAAAGCTGTGCGAGACGCCCTTGAAACCAACAAAGAAATCGTCGGCACCCATGCGATTTACAACATGACCCCCACCGACCACGCCGGAGTCGATGAGCGAGCACGCGTTCTGGTCAAAATTGAAAAAGGTGACTGGAAACTAATACCTTAGGCTCGCACTGGCCGGGGCAACTATGTGGCCCCGGCGCCATGACCATTGCACTGACATCCGCAAGCCTGACCACCGCACCAACGTCAACAGATACGGTTTCGCCCACTGTTTTTGACCTGATACAGACGCTCGTCCGCCATAGTCACGACCTGCTGCGGCAAAATCGTGCCATCACACACTACCGTTGCAACACCCAGACTTGCCGTAACGTGGTCGGCCACCGCCGAATGCTCATGCGGCAGGTTCAAGGCCACAATCGCCTTCCGGATATTTTCTGCCACAACCCCTGCCGCCGCTTGGCCGGTATCGGGCAAAATGCAACAGAACTCTTCACCGCCATAACGTGCCGCCAGATCTTGCGGTCGCCTGACGGCCTTCTGAATTGCACGCCCTACCGCAGCCAGACAACGATCGCCCTCGACATGGCCATAGTTATCGTTGTACGGTTTGAAAAAATCGATGTCGACCATGACAATGGACAAGTACGCCTTGTCGCGCCTGAGACGCAGATACTCTGCCGCGAGCACGTCTTCAAACCGACGCCGATTGGCCAACCCGGTCAAGGCATCAGTAATGCTCAGATGCTCAAGCTCATCACGGGCAACCGTCAATTGTTCGAAATTATCCAGCTGCGCCCAATATGAACGCAGGGCAAATGCAGCCAGCAGCCATACAATAACCAGCCCCGTTGCGGTTAACCAAAGCCGTTGTATCCAATCGGCCTGCCACTCTTTGTCGGCCAGACCTACAACCACGGCAAACGGCAAGTTTTCAATCTTTCGAATACTGTACAAACGCGGTACGCCGTCAACCGGTGACGTCAGGCGCTGAGAGCGAATTGTCTCATCCGACGCCAGGAACGCTTTGACGACAGGGTCAACAACCACCTTGCCCAACGCTGATGGCACCGCCGGCTTGCGTGCCAGCAACGTCATATTGCGGTCGACAATCGCCACAATGCCGGCCGCGCTGGTCGAAATACCGTCAATCCAGTTTGAGAAGAAGTCCAGGCTGACACCAATGCCAGCCAGCCCGGTAAACCCTTCACCCGGAAACCGGCGAGCCTGGATCACCATGGGCTGCCCGTTGTTGCTGATGAACATATTGGACACATACGTCTGCATGCCCGGAGTCGTCATGGGTACACGACACCACTCGCGATCACTGGCGTCATACCCGACACGCGCCAAAGTATGCGTCACAATGCAATGCCCGTTGTTCAGGCCGACCCCAATCGCATTGGGAAACGTCTTGCGCTTGGCGTCTATGTAACGGGTAATTTCAGCATGGGCAGCCGGGTCGGTTGCCGGAAACTCAAGTGCCGACACAGGCACAGTGGAAACGATGTCGCGCAGAATATAGTCGGCAGCAACAAACGCACCTTTCATCCATTC
>JBAYOZ010000209.1:0-3729 GCA_041677965.1 Pusillimonas sp. | reverse complement strand
TCTTTTGCCGGCTTGCCGTCCAGCACGACAACGAATTTTGCCGTTTCACCGGTGTACAGGTCGTTGGGGTGGGTGGTTGGTTTAAGGCTCAAGCCTTCACCGGCGGCGGGAATGGCGGTTGGCTTGCCACGGGTGGCAAACGTTTCGATGCGGCTGTGGCGTTGCGTGACGCGCAGGTCTTCGGCATTTTTTGGAACATCGGTGTCAAACTTTTCAGGTGATCCCATCCAGCGGCGGTTTTTGCCGTCTTCTTTCCAGAAGGCGGCGATGCCACTACTGACCAGGGCCAGCTGGTATGTGCCGGGGGCGGTCAACTCAACATCGAACCCGCTGCGCATCTGGCCTTTGAACATGTTTTGGGCCGTAACGTGTTTGCCATCAGGGCCGGTGATCACCAGGTTGTCCAGTTGCAGCGGGCGGTAATTGACATGAAACTTGTCATTGCTGACGGCCGCATCCACGGTGATCCAGCTGTTGTCGCCGGACAGGACGGTTGACGACGGCAGCATCCAGAAATCATGGGCTACGGCCAGTTGGGGGGCCATCAGGCTGGCGCTGATCATGGAAAGGGCGAGCAGTTTTTTCATGGGTGGTTCCTTTAAGGGCGATGCTTCACGAATGTGGCCAGAGCACTCGGGGCCCAGGCCGGTTTGGCGATGAACAGTTGAACGGTGAGCAGTTGGTCGGCACGCATGCCGGCGGTGGTACACGTTTTACCGATGTCCCGCACATCTCAGGGTTTGGCGTTGAGCTTGACCTTGCCCAGTTCGTGTTTGCCGGCAGTTTCTTCCGTTTTGGCTGCTGTCGGGGGCCAGTCCAGCGGCAGACGCACCAGTTCGCGACCACCTTTTTCCCGGGATGCTTCCACAACAATGTCGTAGCGACCCGCCGGCAGATCCTTCAGTGCCGCCGAGGTCGATGCAATATTCACCGTATGCGTGCCCACGGGCCGGGTTGCGCCGGTGACGGCATCCGCCGGGGCCGCCTGGTTCCTGCCGCTGACCCGCCACCATTGGCGCAGGTCTTTCAACCATTTTTTGCCTTCACCATCGGCTTTTTTGTTTTCGTACCAGACCGCCAGGTCGCGCACCACCGTCCGGTTGTCGCCTTCAAGCCAGACGGCGATGTAGGGCCGGTGGTATTCGGCGGTGTCAATTTTTGGAATCGTAATGTCGATGGACAGGTCAGCGGCAAGGCTGTGCCCACCCATCAACGACGAGAGCAGTACGGCGGCGGTAGCGGATGTTTTAAGCGATGTCGGCATGGCAAGTCCGTTAAAAGTGTCGGTAGTTGG
Source organism: Pusillimonas sp. (assembly GCA_041677965.1). GTDB lineage: Bacteria > Pseudomonadota > Gammaproteobacteria > Burkholderiales > Burkholderiaceae_B > Neopusillimonas. The sequence continues at coordinate 2,435 of JBAYOZ010000209.1, read as the reverse complement.
CAGAGTCAGACGGGTGCCCTGAAGCAGGGCGGTTTTGAGCAGGCGTGGTGCACTGGCGCACAGGTGTGGCCTGACAAAAAAGGTGCATGTGCGTCGTTGGTCATCGGGTCTGCGTTCATCAGTGCACCAGCAGCAGCATGATCAGGACCGGAATCACAAGGCCCGACCCGGTCAGTGGCCAGGTCATGGGCCGGTTCTTGCCATGGATTTTCAGCAGGAACAGACCCGTGATGGCAAACACTACGCAGGCGATGGCCAGAAGATCAATGAACCAGCTCCAGACCCGGCCGCTGTGACGGCCTTTGTGTAAATCGTTCAGATAGGCCACCAGACCACGGTGGATGCGCTCATACTCCAGCACTCCGCTGCTCAGGTCGATAGCCAGCCAGGCATCGCCGCCCGGCTCGGGCAAGGACACATAAATTTCATCGGTCGAGACTTCGGCGGGGCGCCCCGCAATGCGGATGCCGAGCGCCTGATCCAGCCAGTGCTCAAGGTCGGACGGTAATGATGTCGTGATGGCTTGCGGGGTTGCTGTGCCCGACGCGTCAGTGTTTGCAGGGTTATTGACTGGCCCTGTGACACTGTCGTCGGCGTGTGCCCAGGCGTGCAGGCCTTGATGAATGTCGGCAGGCAGTGTGATGTCGTGGTGTGTCGTAACCGGACTGCCTTCAAACAGCTGTGCATTGTTCAGCGTGATACCAGTCACCGCAAACAGAATCAGGCCGGCCAGGCTGACTGCGGCACTGATCCAGTGCCACTGGTGCATGGTTTTCATCCAGGCGTTTTTGCTGCGATGCTTGGTTGTGGTGGCGTTCATGGAAACAGGCAACATGGGGGCGCAGTACGCCCGGTTTAAATAATCGGGGTCAGTGGCGCGACAGGACGGTCGGGCGCGCAATGTTGCCTGATGTAACGACAACACGACGATTATATATTAAATAAGAATGATTCTCATACCTGTCTTTATTATTTTTGGTGCCAAGAAAGCTGATACGAGGACAGCCTTGATTTGGCATGAAAATTGCTTCTGATTGAAGACGAAGTTTTAAACGCTTCGTGTGTAGTACTTGGCTTACGAGAGAGAGTTTGCGCTCACACAACCGCTTCGGCGCCCTTGTGTGAGCGTTTTTTTTGGAACTTATCCACAGGGGCTCGGTCTCATGTTCAGAGCCGTTAGCACTCGATGGTATAGAGTGCTAATATAAGAAGTGACTATTCCAAGGAACAGGACTGCACACCACAATGACTACACCATCGCAATCTCTGGCGCTGTCAAACACAGCACTGGCAGCAGCCATCTCGAACCCCGGTGCACTAGGCACTATCGAGGCCTATATTGCAGCGGTCAATCGTTTACCTGTGCTTTCGCCCGAGCAAGAAACCGACCTGGGCAGGCGTTTGCGTGACGAAGCCAACCTTGAGGCCGCCCGCCAGCTTATTTTGTCGCATTTGCGGCTGGTGGTGTCCATCTCGCGCCAGTACCTGGGGTACGGTCTGGCCCATGCCGACCTTATCCAGGAAGGCAATATCGGTCTCATGAAGGCCGTCAAGCGTTTTGACCCCGAGCGCGGCGTACGGCTGGTTTCGTTTGCCGTGCACTGGATCAAGGCCGAAATTCACGAATACATTGTGCGCAACTGGCGCATGGTCAAAATTGCCACCACCAAGGCGCAGCGCAAACTGTTTTTCAATCTGCGTAAAATGCGCCCCGATGGCCAGACACTCGACCCCGCCCAGGTCGATGCCATCGCGCGTGAACTCAATGTTCGCCCCGAAGATGTCAGCGAAATGGAAGTGCGTCTTACCGGCCGTGAACTGGCCCTCGAAGCCCCGCACGATGATGACGACGCGTTTGCGCCAGTGTCTTACCTGTCTGATGAAGGGCATCAAGAACCTTCGTCGGTGCTTGAGCGGCGTGCCGTAGATCAACTTCAGGGGCCCGCTTTGGCCCAGGCGCTCGAAGCGCTTGATGCACGCTCACGGCGTATTGTCGAGGCGCGCTGGTTGCAAGATGACGGTGGCGCCACTTTGCATGATCTGGCCGCTGAATACGGCATTTCTGCCGAGCGGGTCCGCCAGATTGAAGCGGCAGCATTCAAGAAAATGCGTGCGGCGCTGGCCGGCTGATACGGTCAGTCCCTTAGCTTAGGCATCAATGAAGGCCGGCATTAAAACGCTGGCCTTTTTCTCGCGCCCTTGGCGGGCAACCGCTTGCGGCTGGCCGGACGGTCGCGTACCTGCAACGACAGGCCTTTACGGCTAAAAGACATAAATTGTTTCAATTTCACGGCCCAACGCAGCGAACTAAACCTCCGCCGTTCAGACTAATCCGTATAAGCCATAGTTGACAATTTACCTCGTTGTGTCCTGTGGCTTGTAACCGCTTCTGCTTCTCTCAATCCCCTCCCTACTGAAGCGGGTTTTCAGGGGCG
>JBAYOZ010000208.1:0-3730 GCA_041677965.1 Pusillimonas sp. | reverse complement strand
CGCTTCATGGAACTGGCCAGAACGAAGTTTGGACAATGAGCGCCTCAATTAAAAACCTGACGGGTACGACGCATGACTTCATTGATTGAACAACTGCTCAGCACAGAGGAAGGGAAAACGCTGGAGTTTAAGCGTAACCTGTCATCCCCTCGAAATATCCTCAAGACGCTGGTGGCTTTTGCCAATAGCGCGGGGGGCCAACTCTTGATCGGGATAGAAGATGATCACCAGGTGGTTGGGGTGGAACGACCGCTGGACGACGAGGAACGCCTGAGCAATCTGATCGCAGACTCAATCAGTCCACACCTGGTACCTAATCTGGAGGTCGTGACTCATCAAGGCAAAAGCATTCTGATGGTTGAAACCTTTCCCAGCAATTCACGGCCTCATTATCTTAAGAATGAGGGGCAGGAGAAAGGCGTTTATGTACGTCTTGGATCAAGCAATCGCCCGGCGGGTGCAGAGCTCATCGCAGAATTGAGGCGCTCTACGACAGGCGTCACTTTCGACGAACACCCCATGCGCACCATGAGCATCGCTGACCTGGACATGGATGCCGCGCAACGCCTGTTCGGACCGGATCACCCCCTTACCGAGGAAGCGTTGCTGACCTTGCGGCTGCTGGTGCCTGAACAGGGCCGCCTGGTTCCAACCAAAGGCGCTATCTTGCTCTTTGGCAAAAACCGTTTGCAACACTTCCCCGATGCCTGGGTACAGTGTGGACGGTTCACAGGAATAGACAAAGCGCGTATTTTTGATCACATCGAGATTCATTCCCACCTTCCCGGCTGTGTCGAAGAGATTATGAGCTTCCTGAAAAAACACGCGATGCGAGGCGCGGATTTTTCTGAGATTCAACGCAAAGATGTCTGGAGCATTCCCTTGCCATTGTTGCGGGAAGCCATCATCAATGCCCTGGTACATGCCGACTACTCCCATCAAGGCGCCCCGATACGGGTAGCATTTTTCGACAACCGGATTGAAGTGGAAAGCCCTGGCATACTTGTGCCCGGCATGACTGTCGAAGCGATGAAGCGCGGAGTTTCAAACCTGCGTAACCGGGTCATCGCACGGGTTTTTCGTGAGCTGAAGCTAATCGAACAATGGGGTAGCGGTGTCAGCCGCATTTTTCGGGAAGCCAGGGAACACGGATTACCTGAACCCACAATTGAAGAAATTGGCATGCACCTGCGATTGACCGTGTATCTGAAGAGCCAGGCTGCAACCGAAACAGGCGCTGCAATGCTGACTTCAGACCAGGGTCACTCAAGCAGCACAAAACAAGACCCGGTGTCGAGGCTAGAGTCGAGGCTAGAGTCAGCACTTGCGGCTAGAGTCGTTTTACTTCTGGACAACAAAGCAGCCGGCAAAGCGGAACTTGCCAGTTTGCTGGGTCAAAAGGCCGTTTCGGGCGCCCTGCATCGTCAGATCAGATTGCTGCAGGACCGCCATCTTATTGAGATGACCTTACCCGACAAGCCCAATAGTCGATTTCAACAGTATCGCCTGACAAAAGAAGGCGTTGCTGTCGTCACTGAAACCAAGAAGGCGTTAGGGTAAGCGTGCAGCAAGACCGATTCATGGAACTGGCCAGAACGAAGTTTGGACAATGAGCGCCACCGACGAACGCACCGAGTACCGCGACGGTAACGGTTTCATTGCCGAAATCATCCGCACTGACCGGCGTAAAACCGCTGACCTGCGCGTGGAAGACGGCGCGGTGTCAATTATCGTGCCCCGCCACGTCACCTTGGAAAAGATCGACCAGATTCTGGCCAGCAAACGCCCGTGGATCAAGGAAAAGCTCGCCCTGCATCGCGAAGCTGCGCCCGCTAATGGCAAAGTGTTTGTGTCGGGGGAAGCCTTTCCCTACCTGGGGCGTAATTACCGGTTGAAGGTCGAGCAAGGCCCATTTGCACCAGTACGCCTGATGCAGGGCCAACTGGTGGTTCAGGTACCCCAAGGCAGCGAACAACCGCATATGGTTCGCAATGCCCTGGTGCGCTGGTACAAGCGGCAGGCTGAACAAAAACTGGCTGAAAAAGTGGCCAGGTATGCGCCGGTTGTGGGGGTGAAACCCCACGGGGTTGGTATTAAAACCTTCCGGTCACGCTGGGGCAGTTGCACGATTCACGGCAAACTGGAATTCAACTGGCAGATCATGATGGCCCCGAACCGCATGGTGGATTATGTGGTTATCCATGAATTGTGCCATTTGATCCGGCATGACCATTCTCCAGAGTTCTGGAAGGAGGTGGCACGGGTGATGCCGGAGTATGGGGAGTGTCGGATGTGGTTGAAGATGAATGGACAAGGGTTGAGGATTTGAGCGTGTGCGGCGGTTTGCTGACATTGACGATGTGGTTCAAACCACTGCTATTGAAGGCGAGACATTAAATGTGGCCAGCGTTCGTTCCTCGGTCGCTCAACGCCAACTCAGGGTCAAGACATAGCCGGTTATCGTCAAAACGAAGCTGAGAAACCGCAATAGAGAACCCTGCATTCGCCAGAAAGGTAGACTTCATGAAAAAGGCCAATACCTCTTCAGCATCAACGCGCACCTTGAACATGGACAAATCAATGCAACCAGACTGTCGCCATGCTTTTTCTATCTCATCTGGATTGACATACACGCCGAGCAGCTCTTGCGGAATCACTTCCTTCATGGTGCTTTTACCTGACCCGACGGTAGGCTTGGCTGACCCACTACGCGCTGCCCTCCAGCCTATGTCTGCCCAGATAACAGCAGCTTTTGTGTATGGTTCTGTCGCCAAAAAAACAGACACTGCCAGCAGTGACATTGATCTGATAGTGATCAGTGATAAATTGAGCTATGGGGAAATCTTCGCCGCCTTGGAAGAGGCCTGCGTGACCCTTGGTAGACCCATCAATCCCACAATCCTATCGAGGGATGAGTTTCACCAACGAATTACCAACAAAGAATCTTTTCTGACGCGGATCTTGGAGCAGCCCAAGATCTGGATCATAGGAGAGCGCAATGACATCAGCGTTTGAAAGCCTGAGCGGCCCAGGCAAGGCGTTACGAGCCGAACCTCCCGACAAACGAGAATTTGAAGGCTTGATACGATCAGGACATGCACGACTTAACGATGCTCTGAACACATCGTTGTCGATTGAGAGCCGCTTCGACCTGGCCTATAACGCTGCACATGCCTTGTGCCTGGCTGCTTTACGTTGGCATGGCTATCGCCCCAGCAATCGGTATGTTGTGTTACTGGCCCTACTCCATAAATAGGGGAGGAGCATGCACTAGATACGGTTGATCATTCCTCTCCGGTCCATCCCTATGAATGAACGGCAAAGCAAGGGCTAGCCAAAAAACCCAATATGGGTATGATCAAACCAGCCAGCTAACTGTCAACCATGCGTGGTCAGAGGCTCCACCGTCAGCTTAAAACCCATGGCATGGATAACCTTGAACAGCGTATCGGAGCTGGGTGCGCGCTCTCCCGACAGGCTTTTGTAAAGGCTTTCACGAGACAGCCCCGTGTCACGCGCTAATTGAGTCATACCCCGCGCCCGGGCGATATCGCCTAATGCTGCCGCCAACAGTGCTGGATCACCATCTTCTATTGCGACCTGAAGATAGGCGGCAATATCTGCCTCGTCATTGAGGTAGTTGGATACATCAAACGGACGGGTCTTGATCTTGCTCATTTCGTAACTCCTGAGCCAAAGCCTTGGCTCGTTCAATATCTTTCTTCTGGCT
>JBAYOZ010000207.1:0-3754 GCA_041677965.1 Pusillimonas sp. | reverse complement strand
TCAATTCAACGCTTCCTTGGCCGCTTCTTCGGGCGTCAGGCCGTTGTAGAACTGGTCAGTAAACCATTCGGCCTGTTCTTCGATGTGGTCCTGTGCCTGACGCAATGTTGCTCCGCCAGCAACCAGAAAGCCTTCAACTGCTATGCACCACTCGATAAGTGCTATTTCGTCTGGATCCGGCATGCTGTTTTTTTTCATTTTGGTGTAACGCCCGCATCAAGGCAGGCCCTATAAAAATGCAGCCCTGAAGTGTGGGCTGCCTGACACCACAGAATATACGGAACAATACAGCCGAGTGCTACAATCCACGGCTGTATTCTGCAAATTTTGCCTGCTTTGTGCACAGGCGTTTTGCCCACCAGATTTTCCATCTTGCCACCCCCCCTGTCCAGCCCCGCCGTTTTCGGTTGAAGTTGGCTGTTCGCCTAAAAAAGACCTGCCCCCTAATGATTATCCTCAAGAACGTGACCTTGCGTCGCGGCAGTAAAGTATTGCTCGACAAAACCTCTGTAACGCTTAACCCTGGTGAAAAGGTGGGTTTGGTCGGGCGCAACGGTGCGGGAAAATCATCGTTATTCGCGGTGCTGAATGGCACACTGCACGAAGATGGCGGCGAGTTTTCCATACCCGCGCAGTGGCGCATGTCGCAAGTGGCGCAAGATATGCCTGAAACCGAGCAAAGCGCAACGGATTTCGTGGTAGAGGGTGACACCGTGTTGCTGGCAGCGCGCGCTGAAGTTGCCGCATCCGAAGCCGGCGATGACGGCATGCGTATGGCACATGCCTATATGGCATTGCACGACGCCGGCGAGCACGATGCGCCTTCCCGGGCTCAGGCACTGATTTTAGGTCTGGGTTTCAGCGTGGCCCAAATGGATCAGCCGGTTAACAGTTTTTCGGGTGGGTGGCGCATGCGCCTTCAACTGGCGCGTGCGCTGATGTGCCCGTCTGATTTGCTGTTGCTGGACGAACCGACCAACCACCTGGATCTGGATGCACTGGTGTGGCTCGAGGCCTGGCTTAAGCATTATGCGGGCACGATCGTTGTCATTAGCCATGACCGCGAGTTCCTGGATGCGGTAACGAATGTCACGTTGCATATCGACCAGGGCAAGCTGGTGAGGTATGGCGGCAATTACAGCAAGTTTGAAGACATGCGTGCCGAACAAATGTTATTGCAGCAGGCGGCGCATGCCAAACAGCAAGAAAAAGTTGCACATTTGCAAAAATTTATTGACCGCTTCAAGGCCAAGGCCAGCAAGGCCAAGCAGGCGCAAAGCCGCGTCAAGGCCCTTGAACGCATGGAAAAGGTTGCGCCGATATTGGCCGATGCCGAATTCCAGTTTGAGTTCAAAGAACCTTTCAGCCTGCCTAACCCCATGCTGTCCATGACCGAGGCCAGCTTCGGTTACCCGCCACCCGAAGACGCACCGGCCGGTAGCGCGGCTTCGATTATTGTGCAGAAGGTCAATCGTTCGGTGCTGGCAGGGCAGCGCATTGGCATTCTGGGTGCCAATGGCCAAGGCAAGTCGACGCTGGTGAAAACCGTAGCCGGTGCGCTGCAGCCGATTGCCGGCGAAATCGTCACTGGCAAGGGGTTGAATATCGGATATTTTTCGCAGCAGGAACTGGATGTCTTGCGACCTGCCGATAACCCGCTGGAGCATATGATACGTCTGGTGCGCGATACGCCGGCAGGTGTGCGCCCCGGCGCAATGGACTGTCGTGAGCAGGGGCTGCGTAATTTTCTGGGTACGTTCAATTTCAGCGGCGATATGGTCAAACAGCCTGTGGGCAGCATGAGCGGAGGCGAAAAAGCGCGCCTGGTATTGTGCATGATCGTTTGGCAGCGCCCGAATTTGTTGCTTCTTGACGAGCCCACCAACCACCTTGACCTGGCAACTCGTGAGGCCCTGAGCGTTGCCCTGAATGAGTACGAAGGTTCAGTAATTCTGGTCAGTCACGACCGCGCTTTGTTGCGTTCTGTTTGCGATGAGTTCTGGCTTGTATCGCGCGGTGGCGTGAACGACTTTGATGGCGACCTGGACGATTACCAGGTCTATCTGCTGGAAGAAGCCAAGCGTCAACGGGAAATGGCATCCGCCCGCAAAGCCGCCTGATTCAGGTCATAGTCGGTTAGGTGGCAATAAGACGGGCTTTATTCTTTAAAGTGGCCTATGCTCGGAGGTTGGCGATAACAACTGTGCCGTCGCCGCATGACCGTGAGGTAGTGAAATGGAAAAGAAAGACAAAACCCCAGAGAAAGTGAAGCCAGCCGCAGTGCCGGCCCTCAAACAGGCTCGCTGGCCTGGGCAGGGTAGTAGTGGCGGCATCAAGGGCGCACAGGCCGGGCATGATCGCAAAGGGGTAGGCCGAGGTGCCGCTCGTGGCAGATAGCCAAGGCTTGGCGCATCATAAACAAACCTTCGTCGCCTGACGAAGATTTGTCAGCAATTTGGAAAGCGCCTTTCGAGGCGCTTTTGTCTTGTGCGCGCCTCGTTTTAACAGTCGGCAGCAACTGTTTGACACGGTTGCATGCGCAGACAATTTCATCAAGGATAAAAGAACATGAGAAATTACTTTGTTGCGACTGCATTGTTTGCCGTGATTCTTGCAGGAGCCGCCAATGCCGAAACGGCACCCGATTCAGTCCAATACAGCAAGACATTCACCTCTTGCATGGACAAGTCTGGCGGTGTGACTGTCGAGATGATTGACTGCATGAATGCCGAGCTTGTCCGGCAAGATGCCAAACTCAATGCCGAGTACACGTTGTTGATGGGCAGTTTGTCGGCCGAACGAAAAACACAATTGCGCAGTACGCAACGAGCCTGGATTACGTATCGTGATGAAAACTGCAACTTTTATTACGATCCTGAAGGTGGCTCTTTGGCACGAGTTCAGGCCAATATGTGCATGTTGCAAATGACCGCCGAGCGCGCTGGCGAATTGGCGTTGTTCAATGAACTCTACTGATGCGCATTGTGAGCCCATGGCTGTAAAAATACTCATGGGGCCTGAAGTTACATGACTTCTCATAGGCTTTTCCCGAGAGTTATTCACAGTTTGTGGGGATAAGTTTTGGGGTTGATTCGGGTGTGTCTGCGTTGGCTAATGCGGATCGGGTTGGTCAAGACCCCGCTATACTCACCCGCATGAAAATCCTGCACACTTCCGACTGGCACCTGGGGCGCATGCTGTACGGGCGCAAGCGCCATGAGGCCTTTGAGGCGTTTCTGGCCTGGATGCTTGACACTTTGCAGCGCGAAAACATCGATGTTTTGCTGGTGGCCGGCGATATCTTTGACACCACAACGCCGGGCAACCGTGCGCAGGCCATGTACTACCGTTTCCTGTCACAGGTGGTGTCATCACCCTGCCGGCATGTGGTCATTGTGGCGGGCAATCATGATTCGCCGTCGTTCCTGAATGCGCCTGCCAGTCTGCTGAAAGCGCTGGATGTGCATGTGGTGGGGCAGGCGCAAAACCCGGCTGATGAAATTCTGGTGTTGCGCGATGCCGCCAGCCAGCCCGAACTGATCGTCTGTGCGGTTCCGTATTTGCGTGACCGCGATATCCGGCAGGTCGAGCCCGGCGAAAGCCCGGACGACAAAGAGCGCAAATTGCTGGAGGGCATTCGACAACATTACGACCTCGTCGCGCAGCACGCCGTTGCGGTGCGTGAACAGTTGGGTGTGCCGGTGTCCATTGTGGCAACCGGGCATTTATTCACGGCCGGCGGCCAGACGATTGA
>JBAYOZ010000206.1:0-3765 GCA_041677965.1 Pusillimonas sp. | reverse complement strand
TTCTTCCGTACCGGGGTGTACCGGCCGCGCTCAGCGGCGCAAACGCACGCCACGTCAAGCCCGTCCATGGATATCTCCCGGGCTTCCAACTTCGAGCGGTTTGTATTTGACCTGGTCGGCCAGGATGCGGCCCGCGTGGCTTCGCTATGGCAGCAACTGGGTACCCAGGGCGAGTTTGACCTTTCTGATCTCAAGTCCTTGTTCGAATCGCGTTATGGTTTCGTGGCCGGTGTCAGCAGTCATGCCGACCGTCTGGCCACCATTCGTTCGGTACACGAAGCCACCGGGGTCATTATCGACCCGCATACGGCCGATGGCGTCAAGGTGGCACGGCCCTTTGTCGAAGCAGGCATCCCCATGCTGGTGCTTGAAACGGCATTGCCTGCCAAGTTCAACGAAACTATTGTTGAGGCCATTGGTCAGCCCGCACCACCGCCGGCGCACCTGGGGCATCTGGCATCCTTGCCACAAAAAGTCGAAATCATGGATTGCGACGTGGCGCTGGTGCGTCGTTATATCCAGCAGCACGCCCAGTTGTAAGCTGCGGGCAGCGTACGTAGTGGCAAGCATGTCTGTGGCCGGCTCACCTGATCAATCCGTTTGTTTGGGTAGTAGCCGGCCATGGTAACGCTTACCCACTTGCTGGCCGTAGGTGCAGGCGCGGCCTTGGGGGCCATCGGCCGCTGGTTGCTGGGTCTGTGGCTGAATCATTCGGGGGCGCTCTTGCCGTGGGGCACGCTGGCCGCCAACGGCCTTGGCGCGTATGCCATCGGTGTGCTGCTGGCACTAGTAGTGCACTGGCCCACCGTGCCCGACTGGCTTCGGCTGTTCATGATCACCGGGTTTCTGGGCGGCCTGACCACCTTCTCTACATTCTCTGCCGAAACCATCGGCCTGCTGCAGCGGGGCGACTGGCTGGCCGCGTTTGGTTATGCGTTCATCAGCCTGGCCGGGTCGCTGGCGTTGACAGCGTTGGGGTTTTATACCGTACAGCGTGTATTGGCCTGATCCTTCAGGCCAGCGCGCATATCCTGTCGAACCGTTCAGGCGGGCATGGCGTCGGCCAGATTCACTACGTTAAGTGATGAGTGCCTGGGCTGGTTTATTGCTTCGTCATCAGGCTGGTCGCCAGACCTGCCATTAAACAATTGTCGCGATCTGTCGTTAATCTTGAAACAAGAGGGTATTGCTTCGGTAGCGACGCCTTCGGTATCCGCCAGAACAGGACCCGCGACATGAAAATCGAAAGTTCAAACATTGCGTTTGCCAGCCAGCATACCCGCGTCAGCCAGGTATCGGTTGAAGAGACGATGCGGGCCTGGATGGGTAACCAGCGCCCTGATTTTGAAGGGCAAGAGGCCGTCAATGGTGCAGCGGGCCGCTCAGCGGCGCTCCCTGGCAGCAATGTGAGTATTTCGGAGGCGGCGCGTCAGGCGTTGTTGCAGGCGGCTTCGCAATCCCCGTCATCAGCGCCAGTGCAGGGGGGGGATACCGGCTCTGCCGCCAGTCGTCCGGTTGGTGGTGAATTATCTGGCCAAGAGGCCGCCGGGGCTGATGCGGTTGATGCCCAGGCTGAGGCCATCGACTCTGATCCCAAGCTCAAGCTGCTGGTCACACTGATCGAGGCGTTCACGGGGCGCAAGGTCAAGCTGATGGATGCTTCGGAATTGACGCAGGCGGCCGGTGCGGCCGCATCGGTTCCTGCGCAGGCAGGGTCTGTGCCGACCCAGGCCGATCAACCTCAAGGGTGGGGTATTGAATATGACCGTCGTGAATCCGTCTACGAATTCGAGCAGACCTCATTCTCGGCAGAAGGGGTCATTCGCACCGCAGATGGCAAAACCCTGCAGTTCAGTGTCTCCATGCAAATGACACGGGAGTTCGCCAGCGAAAGCACGTTTTCCCTGCGCGCCGGTGACGGGGTCCGCAAAGATCCGTTGGTCATCAATTTTGGTGGCACGGCAGCGCAACTGACCGATCAGAAATTTGCGTTTGACATCGACAGCGATGGTGTCGACGACACGATCTCGTTTGTGGGGGGGGCCAGCGGTTTCCTGGCGCTCGACAGAAATGGCAATGGCACCATTGATGACGGATCTGAATTATTCGGTACCCAAAGCGGTAACGGTTTTGCCGACCTTGCCCAATACGATGAAGACGGCAACGGCTGGATCGACGAGGCCGACAGTGTGTTTGCGCAATTGTTGATCTGGACCAAGGACGGTCAGGGTGAAGACCAGTTGACGTCATTGGCGCAACGCAAGGTGGGGGCCTTGTATCTCGGGCAGGCCGAAACCCCGTTTGATCTCAAGGGACGTGACAACACCATGCACGGCCAGGTCCGGGGTACGGGGCTGTATGTTGGTGAAGACGGCCGACTGGGTACGTTGCAGCAGGTCGATCTGGTCGTCTGACGTCAATAGCCCTGACACAACAGGGCGGCTGCTCGTTGTCCACTGCGAACGGCGCCTTCCAGTACGGCGGGGTAGCCGGTGTCGGTCCAGTCGCCGGCTACCATCAGGTTATTCCAGGGTGAGGCATTATCCGGCCGCGTCAGGCCCGGCGTGGCTGCAAACGTTGCACGTTTTTCAATGATCAGAGTGTGAGCCGCAAGGCGAGGCATGACACTGCCATGGGCGGTTTGCGTGCGTATCTGGCGTAGCAGTTGTTCAATCGCCTCACCCCGCTCCAGTGTCATCAGCGCCCGGCAATCACTGATAACCACACAGAGCAGGTGCTTGCGTTGGGGTGTTGCAGCAATATGGGCATGGTTGAACAGCCATTGCCCCAGGGCGCCCGGGTGTGCCTGATCGTCCAGCATCAGCATGTTGTCTGGCAAGTCATACCAGGGGCGTTCCAGCGCCAGGATCAGTGTGGCGATCGGTACAGGCGCAAACGCTGAAAGCGACTCAAGCAATGGCGTGGCGTGTGGTATCTGCGGCAGGCCCGCCAGCAGTCGGTGGGCCGAGGCCGGCGCTGTTGCCACCACAAGGGCATCGTAAGAACAGCTTCCGTCAAGACGATAGCCGGATCCTTCGCGGGTAATTTTCCGTATGGTCGAGCGGCGATGTATCGTGATGTCCCCGGGGACATGATTGGCCCACAGATCGGAAAGGTCGGTTGTCGGGATCAGTACATCGCTGGCGTGCTGTCCTGCATCCAGGCTGTCACCGAGAACCCGGGCCAGCATGTCGATACTGGCATCGTGCAAGGGTGTGTTCAGGGCGGCAAGGCACAAGGGTTCCCAGAATCGTTGAATGATCCTGGCGGGTTGGCGGTGCCGTTCAAGCCAGCAGGACACGCTCTGGTCAGGCACGACCGTCCATCGTCGGTTTTTGAGGCGCAGAATCGCACGCGTCAATGCCAGTTTCTCGGGCAGGTTCCAGCCTCTGGCCCGAAAAACCCCTACAGCGGCGTGCCACGGCGAAGGCAAGTCGATGCAGCGCAGTTCGAACGAGTGGTCGGCAGCTTTCAACGCGAGCGGTTGACGTACGAACGCGGTTTCAGTATTCAGACCCAGTCGTTGCATCAGGCTCAGGGTGTGGCTGTAGGCACCCAGCAGAATATGCTGGCCGTTATCCAGAGGCACGGCAAATTCAGGCCGGCGGACGCTACGGGCCCGTCCGCCCAAGGTGCCTGAGGCCTCATGAATCGTTACTGCGTGGCCGGCATCATGCAGTGAAATGGCTGCAGCAAGGCCGGCCCAACCGGCACCGATAACACCGACATTCATTGGGCAAACTGTTTGGCCAGTCGCTTGCCACC
>JBAYOZ010000205.1:0-3790 GCA_041677965.1 Pusillimonas sp. | reverse complement strand
GCCTGCATTTCAGCAGGTAATACGGGTGCCTGGATGGCGGTGTCGCGTTACGTGCTTAAAACCCTCGATGGCATCGATCGTCCTGCCATTGCCACATCTATCCCCAATCAGAAGGGTGGTGCAACTACCATGCTCGATCTGGGGGCCAATGTCGATTGCACGGCACAGCACCTGTTGCAGTTTGCCATAATGGGTTCGGCCCTGGTCAGCGCCCTGTACGGGCGCGAACGGCCAACCGTTGGTCTGCTCAATATCGGTGAAGAAGTCATCAAGGGCAACGAGGTTGTCAAGCAGGCTTCCGGCCTGTTGCGCAACAGTGGCCTGAATTTTTACGGCAATGTCGAAGGCGACGATATCTGCAAAGGTACCGTTGATGTCATTGTCTGTGATGGCTTCGTCGGCAACGTCGTGCTCAAGTCCATCGAAGGCCTGGCCCGCATGGTCAGTGCCATGATGCGTGCCGAATTCAAAAGTGGCCCAATGTCCATGCTGGCCGGCCTGCTTGCCTCGCCGGTACTGAACCGTTTCCGGGGCAAGGTCGACAACCGCCGTTACAACGGTGCGGCATTGCTTGGTTTGCGGGGCATTGTCATCAAAAGTCACGGTTCAGCCGATGTGTATGCATTTGGCTGTGCCCTTCAGCGTGCGCGCGAAGCCGTCCATAATCGTCTGCTCGATGGCACGACAACGGCCATCCACGAGCTGCGCCGAAGCTTGCAAGAAGCTGAAGCGCTGCAGCAGTCGGTTGACCAGGGTGTGTCAGGGCGCGCCGCCTAGTCCTTTCCCTCATGGAAGCCAATATGCCTTTTGCCAAAATTACGGGTTCCGGGGGCTATTTGCCGCCCCGGGTCGTTACCAACACTGATTTGGCCGCCGAAATGGCGACACGAGGGATCGAAACCTCTGACGACTGGATCGTCGAGCGTACCGGCATCCGTCAGCGTCATCTTGCCGATCCGGGTACCCGTACCAGCATGTTGGCAACGCAGGCTGCACAGCAGGCCATTGAAGATGCCGGTCTTGCAGCCAGCGACATCGATCTGATCATCGTTGCCACATCCACCCCCGATTACATTTTTCCCAGCACCGCATGTCTGGTGCAGGCCAATCTGGGTATTCGTCAGGGGGCAGCCTTTGACCTTCAGGCCGTATGCAGCGGTTTTGTGTATGCCTTGACAACCGCAGAAGCCTTTATCAAGGCAGGTCGCGCACGTGCTGCCCTGGTCATTGGTGCCGAAGTGTTTTCCAGCATTCTCGACTGGGATGACCGCAAAACCTGTGTGCTGTTTGGTGATGGTGCCGGTGCCGTGGTTCTGCAAGCCACCGAAGCGCCTGGCATTATCGGTGCCGAATTGCACGCCGATGGCAGTCAGATGGGTATTTTGCATGCGGCGGGCAATGTGGCGGGTGGCAAGGTGGTGGGTGACCCCTTCCTGCGTATGGACGGTCAGGCGGTCTTCAAAATGGCCGTCAATGCCCTGTCACGTTCAGCGCAAGATGTCTGCGCCCAGGCGGGCGTTGATATGGCCGACATCAACTGGATGGTGCCGCATCAGGCCAATTTGCGCATCATCAATTTTCTGGGCAAGAAGCTGGGTATTCCGTCTGAAAAAGTGGTGGTCACGGTCGATCAGCATGCCAACACGTCGGCGGCCAGTGTGCCCCTGGCGCTCAATGCAGCGCGACACGATGGCCGTATCAAGGCGGGTGACCTTGTGCTGATGCAGGGCGTTGGTGGCGGGTTTACCTGGGGGTCGGTGTTGGCCCGCATGTAAAATGCGTGCCTGTCAGGTCTTGCAAGGCCGGTAACCTTACTATCACGAGAAAAATTACATGAAAGTTGCATTCGTATTTCCGGGGCAGGGTTCGCAATCCGTTGGCATGCTGGATGCCTGGGCGGGTAATGCCGCTGTCGCGCAAGCCTTGTCTGAAGCGTCAGATGCGCTGGGTCAGGATCTTGCTGCGCTTATCGCGCAAGGCCCGGCCGATGCGCTCAACCTGACAACCAATACACAACCCGTCATGCTGGCCGCCGCTGTTGCGGTGTACCGTGCCTGGATTCAGGCCGGTGGTTCAACGCCGGCACTGGTGGCCGGCCATAGTTTGGGCGAATACTCGGCGCTGACGGCTGCAGGCGCTTTGGTGCTGTCCGATGCTGTGCCGCTGGTGCGGGTGCGTGCCGATGCCATGCAGGCAGCGGTTCCCGTCGGTACGGGTGGCATGGCGGCCGTGCTGGGTCTTGATGACGATGTGGTTCGCGATGTTTGTCAGCGCGCGGCCCAAGGCGAAGTGGTTGAGGCCGTCAACTTCAATGCCCCGGCCCAGGTTGTTATTGCCGGGCATAAGGCCGCTGTTGAACGCGCTTGCGAACTGGCTCGCGATGCGGGTGCCAAGCGTGCCTTGGTGTTGCCGGTTTCGGCGCCTTTTCACTCCAGCCTGCTTCAGCCGGCTGCCGCTGTCCTGCAGCAGGCGTTGCAGTCAATTCCTGTAAGCGCCCCGGCCATCCCCCTGATAAACAACGTTGATGTGGCTATGCCTTCCGACGCGGCAGCCATCAAAGATGCCCTTGTGCGTCAGGCGTGGCATCCGGTACGGTGGGTCGAAACTGTCCAGGCCATGAAGGCGCAGGGCGTGACACACGTTGTAGAATGCGGTCCTGGCAAAGTGCTCAATGGCCTCACCAAGCGCATTGACCGCGATCTTGTTGGTCTGGCTATCACCGACCCCGCATCACTGGATGCGGCATTGCAAACATTACAGGGGTAAGCGTTGTGACAAATTCACTTCAAGGCAAGGTTGCGCTGGTTACCGGCGCAACACGGGGTATTGGCAAGGCTATCGCACTCGAGCTGGCGGCCCGTGGTGCCCGCGTTATCGGTACCGCCACCTCTGAGGCCGGAGCCCAGTCAATTTCCGGCATGCTGTCGGAAAACGGCGGTCGTGGCGTTGTGCTGAACGTAACCGACGCCAGCGCCTGTGATGCCGTACTGGCCGATATTGCTGCCAATGAAGGTGGTCCCGACATCCTGGTCAACAACGCCGGTATCACGCGCGATACCTTGGCCATGCGCATGAAAGATGACGATTGGGCATCCGTAATCGACACCAACCTGTCATCGGTGTTTCGTCTGAGTCGCGGGGTGATCAAACCCATGATGAAAGCGCGCTGGGGCCGCATTATCAATATTACTTCGGTCGTTGGTTCCAGCGGCAACCCCGGGCAGGCCAATTATGCCGCTGCCAAAGCGGGTGTTGCCGGCATGACGCGCGCGCTGGCGCGCGAACTGGGCAGCCGCGACATAACCGTCAATTGCGTGGCTCCCGGTTTCATTGAAACCGACATGACCCGTGCGCTTAGCGAAGCGCAAACGGCAGCGCTGCTTACCCAGATTCCCCTTGGGCGTCTTGGTTCGTCAGCCGATATCGCCAATGCTGTTGGCTTCCTGGCAGCCCCCGAGGCCGGCTACATTACCGGCACTACGCTGCACGTCAATGGCGGCATGTACATGTAACAAGGCGAACAGGGTAAAATCCTGTTCGTATTAGAGGTGTTGCCTATAGAACAGGCCGCAGCATGCGGGGCATAATGTGGCTTACCGGGTAACACTGTTTTTTTGTCATGGCCATAACGCACGGTTAAAAACGTTTGGCTATAATTCGCGGGAATTTTTCCCCACTTGGAGATCTGCATGGAAAGCATCGAACAGCGCGTCAAGAAGATCGTCGCTGAACAACTTGGCGTCAACGAAGCCGAGATCAAAAACGAATCTTCCTTCCTTGACGACCTCGG
>JBAYOZ010000204.1:0-3792 GCA_041677965.1 Pusillimonas sp. | reverse complement strand
GATCTGTTGCCCGAGGTGCAACTGGTCGTTTTTGATGAAGCCCACCAACTGCCCGATGTCGCGACACGGTTTCTTGGTAGCAGTGTGTCGTCACACCAATTGATCGATCTGGCCCGCTCGGTTGAGGCGGCGGGTCTTGCACATGCGCGAGAAGGCGGGAACTGGACAGAACAAGGGCAAAAAATCGAACACGCGGCCCGTGAATTGCGGTTGTCCACAGCCGCCATTGATCGTCTGCCTGGCAAAAAAGCCACCTTTGAAACCTTGCCGGATGCCCAGGTGTTCGATACCGCGCTTGAGCGCTTGCTTGAAGTGCTGGATGAGTGCATTCAGCGACTGGGTATCGTGGCCGAAAAACACCCCGATTTAGCTGCGGCATCCAAGACCTGCCTGGATTTGCGCGCCCGCCTGTTTCGCTGGAGTCAGCCCGACCGGGCGGGGCGTAATGCGCTGGCGCAATCTGATGCCGCCGAAGGGCTGGATACAGTTTCTGTACGCTGGGTTGAGTCCAGCACGCACGGCATGCGTCTGCATAGTGCGCCGTTGTCTGTTGCCCGGATATTCTCGCGGTTTCGCCGCCCGGAACAGGCCTGGGTCATGACGTCGGCAACCTTGTCGATCAACGGTGACTTTGGCTATTTTCAGCGCCAGTTGGGGCTGCACGATGCCCGAACCAGTCGTTGGGAATCTCCGTTCGATTATGCCTCGCAGGGGGTACTGTTCGTGCCCTCGGCGTTGCCGTTACCGAACCAGCCGCAGTTCAACGAAAAGTTTGTCGATATGCTGGTGCCCCTTATCAAGGCCTCACCGGGTGGCGTGCTGGTGTTGTGTACCACCTTGCGTGCGGTTGATCGTATTGCCGAATTGCTTGAGGCCCGCTTTGAAGAGGCGGACATCGACCGCTTGCTGTTTCGCCAGGGCGACACTTCACGTCGCATTTTGCTGGATCGCTTCCGTGAAGCCCGCAACGGCGTGCTGGTGGGTAGTGCCAGTTTCTGGGAGGGTATCGATGTGCCCGGCGACGCGCTGACGCTGGTTGCAATCGACAAGCTGCCGTTTGCGCCCCCTGATGATCCGGTGCTTGAGGCCCGGTTAAACGAAAGCCGCCGTCGTGGCGGCAACCCGTTTATGGAATTTCAATTGCCTGAAGCGGCCATTACCCTTAAACAGGGTGCCGGTCGCCTGATTCGTTCAGAAGGTGACTGGGGGGTATTGATGGTGGCCGATTCCCGCATGGTTGATAAACCCTACGGGAAACTGCTTTGGCGGGGGCTGCCACCGTTTGCCAGAACACGTGATCTGGCTCAGGTGGTGAAGTTTTTCAAACAACGTAGTGCAGCCGCAGAATCCGGCGACTAAAACCAGTTGATCGGGTTCCAGAGTGTTCCGCGAGCCTCTTTGAGGCCTTCAGCGTAATAGGTGCTGTCGGGGAAATTGGCATCGAGAACGCGTTTTGCATCGTCGCGCAGTTCGGGCATGTTCAGTTTGTCATACGACATGTACATGATGTAAAGCGCTTTTTCGGCGACAGGCACGCCTTCAAAGTCGGTAATGACGGTTTGGGCGCGGTTGATCGCCGCCAGATAGGCTGCACGATCGTAGTAGTACTGCGCCACAATGACTTCGTTTTCGGCCAGTGCGCTGACGATCCAGGTCATGCGTTTTTTGGCATCGGGGGTGTAACGGCTGTCGGGGTAGCGATTGATCAGTTCTTTGAATGCTTCGTACGATTCGCGCAGGCCTTTGGGGTCGCGTTCGGCCGGGTTTTGGCCGGTAAATTCAGACAGCAATGCGCTGGGCGGGGTGAAGGTTATGAGGCCCTTGAGATACAGCATGTAGTCTGTGCCAGGCTGGTTCGGATACTGCTGCTGGAAGCGGTCGATGGCGGCCAGTGCCTGCTCGGGTTCGTCGTCTTTCCAATTGACATAGGCCAGATCGATAAGCGCTTGTTGGGCGTAACCACCGAACGGGTAGCGGGCTTCCAGGGCTTCAAGGCGCTGGCGTGCATCAACCCAGTTGGCGTCACTGATTTCAGTACGCGCATCTTGGTAAAGTCGCTCGGCACTCCAGCCAATGGTTGGATCAACCTCGGCTTTGCCGAGGGCTCCACAGCCAGAAACGGCTGCCGCAATTACAAAGACACCCGCAAGGCGGGCCAGCCGGGAACTGCCGGCGCAGAGTGCGGAAATGGGGTTAACGCGAGTCACAAAAGCATCCTTGGTGTTAGCATTGCAGGCTGATTATATGATTAGTCGCCATGCCTGACACAGATATTACTAAAGAAAGTTCATCCGATCTTTCCGACGATGAACCCCTCGTTTTCGAGCTGCCCTTCAAGACCATGCCCGAGCGCCTCGACAAGGTGCTGGCCCGTCTGCTGCCCGAACATTCGCGCAGCCGCCTGCAATCCTGGATCGAGGGCGGGCACGTTACCGTCAATGGCAGCCCGGCCCGAATTCGTCAAACGGTTGGTCCTGCTGACCGCCTCGAGGTGCGCGAGCAGGTGGCGCCCGAGCAGCAGGCCTTCAACCCCGAGCCTGTCGATTTTGACGTGGTTGCCGAAAGCGTCGACTGGATTGTAGTCAACAAGCCTGCGGGCCTGGTTACCCATCCGGGGGCTGGGAACTGGTCGGGCACACTGCTCAACGGGCTGCTTTACCGCTACCCCGAGCTGGCTACGGTGCCCAGGGCAGGTATTGTGCACCGGCTCGACAAGGACACTTCCGGCCTGCTGGTTGTGGCTCGCCACGAAAAGTCTCAGACCCATCTGGTGCGCCAGCTGCAAGACCGCAGTGTCAAGCGTCAGTATGTGGCGCTGGTGCATGGCTGGGTCAAGGCCCCCGGAACCGTCAATCAGCCCATCGGGCGCGACCCTCGCGTGCCTGTGCGCATGACCACCGACCGGCCCATCGCGGCCCGCGAGGCCATTACGCATTTCAGCCCGGAACGCATCGGTGTTACTCCGGAAAGCCAGCCGGTGTCACAGCTGGTGTGTCAGCTTGAAACCGGTCGCACCCACCAGATCCGGGTTCATATGGCCAGCATCTGTCATCCGCTTGTCGCAGACACAGTGTATGGTGGCAAGGAGGTTGCCGGGGCCGTGCGCCAGATGTTGCATGCCCAGGCCCTTGCGTTTGATGATTTTTCCTTGGGCGGGCGGGTGTCGTTTCAGGCACCGCTACCTGCCGATTTTGAAAGGGTAGTGGAACACCTGGTGTGGCAATCGTAACGTTTCCCGATCAGCTTCCTGTCGTTACCGGGACGCCCTGGCAGGGGGTCAGGTATTTGTGTACTACGCGTGGTGGTGGCGTCAGCCGGCCACCATTCAATACGCTGAATCTTGCAACTCATGTCAGTGATGATTCTGCTGTTGTAGATGCCAATCGCAAGTTACTGGCGCAAGCGCTGGGCGCATCGCCCCTCTGGCTCGAGCAGGTTCATGGCACCCGGGTTTTTGATGCCGATGCTTTCCCGTCCGGTGGCGTTCCTGTAGCGCCGGTTGCCGATGCGGCGGTAACGTCCCGTCCTGGTGTCGTTCTGGCCATTCTTACCGCAGATTGCCTGCCGGTTGTCATTGCAGACACGCTGGGCAGGGCTGTGGGTGTCGCACATGCCGGCTGGCGGGGGCTGGCGGCTGGTGTTCTCGAGAATACGATCCGGGCATTGCGTGAACGCTTGCCACCCGACGCTGTTTTGCGGGCCTGGATTGGTCCGGCTATCAGTCAGGCGGTCTTTGAGGTTGGTGCCGACGTCTACGAGGCGTTTTGCCAGCAAGACACCGAAAATCAAATG
>JBAYOZ010000203.1:0-3798 GCA_041677965.1 Pusillimonas sp. | reverse complement strand
TTTTAAGCCAAGTGTTGGCGACGCTGCGATGAAATGGCTTGAGCAGGTTGCGAAAGGGCTTGAACAAACCGATGCGGCCGGGCTGCGTCGTCACCTGAAAGTGGTTGAATCGCCCTGGGGGCGTCGGGTACGGGTCAATGATCGCGAGTTGCTGGCGTTCTGCAGCAATGATTATTTGGGGCTGGCCGCCCATCCTGCTGTCGTGCAGGCTTTGCAAGACGGGGCGCAGCGGTATGGGGCAGGCAGTGGCGCCTCGCACCTGATTAGTGGCCACACCCGTGCACACGCCGAGCTTGAAGTCAGGCTGGCCGGGTTGTACGCGCCTTGGGTGCCCGAGGCAAGGGCGTTGTACTTCAGTACAGGTTACATGGCCAATGTGTCCTTGTTGACGGCGCTGGCCCAGCTGGACGATGAGGTCGAGTTTTTTTCAGAAAGCCTGAACCATGCGTCGTTGATTGACGGCATGCGCATGGCCAGGGCTCGCATCAGCGTCTATGCGCATAACGATGTGCAGCAGCTGGAAACCTTGCTGGCGGCCAGCACGGCATCTACCCGGATTATTGTGACCGACAGCGTGTTCAGCATGGACGGCAACCTGGCACCTCTGGCTGAACTTGACCGGCTGGCGCAACAGTACGATGCTGCACTGGTCATTGATGATGCGCACGGTTTTGGCGTGCTGGGCGATAGCGGCCTGGGTGCGCTTGAGCATTTGTCATTGCATTCGCCGCGCATCCTTTACATGGGTACCCTGGGCAAGGCCGCCGGCGTGTCAGGGGCATTTGTCGTGGCGCATGATCAGTTAATTGAATGGCTGGTGCAACGGGCGCGCGCCTATATTTACACAACGGCATCGTCCCCTGCACTGGCCCATGCGGTACTGGCCAGTCTCGATATCATTACCAGTGATGAAGGGGCCGACAGGCGGCAACGCCTGCAGGCGAATTGCCGTCATCTAAGCGAATCCATCTACCTGCAAAAGTGGGGTTTGCCCGACTCTGATACGGCCATTCAGCCTGTCATCATCGGGTCTAACATCAATGTGACCAAGGTCGCGGGTTTCCTGATGCATCAGGGGCTATGGGTGCCGGCCATTCGTCCACCCACCGTTCCTCCCGATACCGCCCGTTTGCGCATCACGGTCAGTGCAGCCCATATGCCGGACGACGTGTTCCGCCTGGGGCGAGCCATTAACCGTGCTGAACGCGAGATTGAAGATGACGCCTATCTCTGACGCGAAAGCGTCTTTTGCCTGCTTCGTGACAGGCACCGATACGGAAATTGGAAAAACCCTGGTCGCTGCGGCGCTGGTCCATGGGCTGGCGAAGCAGGGGGTTCGTGTTGCCGCCATGAAACCGGTAGCCGCCGGTACGCAGCAGATCGACGGGCGTCGTTGCAACGAGGATGTCGAAATTCTGCTGTCGCAGGTGAATACAGAGCTTGATCGTAACCAGGTTGTGCCGTATTTGTTTGATGAGCCTGTTGCGCCGCATATCGCCGCGCGTAACGCCGGCGTCACCATGACTTCCCGCGTCATTCTCAAGGCCTTTGCGCAGCTTCAGTTGCAGGCCCAGGCCGTTGTGGTTGAAGGCGCCGGTGGCTTTTGCGTGCCGATTTCAGAAACTGAAGATCTGGCCGATGTGGCGCAGGCACTGGCGTTGCCGGTCGTGCTGGTGGTGGGGATGCGGCTGGGGTGTATCAGCCATGCGGTTCTGACGGCCCAGGCCGTTCAGGCCCGCGGCCTGCGTTTGGTGGGCTGGGTGGCCAATACCGTTGACCCGGACATGCCCTGTTTCAATGAAAACATTCAGGCGCTGAACGGGCGTTTGCCGGCTCCGTATCTGGGTTGCATTCCCCGATTGGTTGATCCTGATCCCGCCATTGCTGCCCGCCATCTTGATTTCAGCCGTCTCGAAGGCTGGCCCTGTGCGATGCCCGTGCCAGAATGAAGGCGTTGGTATGCCATCAGTTCGGGCCACTTGACCGCCGGGTGCCGAGCTTGCGGGTGTCATTTGAAGATGCTGTTCAGGGCTTGCAGCGCCTGGCCCGTCGTGAAGTGCGGGGCAAGGTGGTAGTTACGCTCAAAGATAAGGGCTTGCCAGCCAGATAACCTTGTTGCGCAGCCGTTTCATGAAGGGAATGCCTGACAGTTGTTCAAGTGTCAGGGCCGTGCTGGTGTTGATTTCTGAATCGACCATGGCTGAAAGCTGTTTGGCTATGTCATGGCTGTAGATTTCGACATCAAACTCAAAGTTCAGACGCAAGCTTCGAGGGTCGAGGTTCGATGACCCGATATAGGACCAGGCATTATCAATGGTGATCAGCTTCGAGTGGTTGAATGTGCCCTGGCACACCCAGACGCGACAGCCGCTGCGTATCACCTGGTCAATCTGGGCCATCATGGCGTAGTTCACCAGTTTCAGGTTGTTTTTGCCGGGGATGACGATATCGACCCGGATGCCCCGGCGCGCGGCCGTGTTGATCGCACCCAGCAGCGCGGCATCGGGCAAAAAGTAGGGTGACTGGATACGGATATGATGCTGGGCGACAGCAAACGCCCCCAGCAGCATGCTGTGGTTGCTGCCCACGCTGCGGTCCGGGCCCGAACGAATGCCGCGTGCAGGCACCGAGTTCGGGGGGATGGCAGACCAGTCTTGCGAGCACCAGATGTCGTAGGGCAGGGTTTCGCGGGTGGTGAATTTCCAGTCATGTGCAAAGACGGACATCAGCTGCTGCACAACCGGTCCTTCAAAACGGAAGTGAGTGTCACGGTCGGGATCTGTCTCAGGTGACTTGCGGACAAATTCTTCCCGGATATTCATGCCGCCGGTAAAACCGACCTTGCCGTCTACCACCAGAATTTTCCGGTGGCTGCGCAAGTTGGCATACGGCATGCGCAGCCCCAGCGGGTTCGTCATGAACAAGGCCGTGCGGATACCCCGCTTGCGCAGGTGCCGGGTAATGGGCGGGCGTGAGTATTTGACGCCAATGGCATCGATCAGTACCCGGATCTGGACGCCCCGCTCTTGGGCGCGCTCCAGCGCCTCTGCCACTTTGCGGCCTTGCGTATCGTTATCAAAAATATAGGACTGCAGAGCAATGGAGCGTTTGGCTGCATCGATGGCTGCAATCATGGCGGGGTAGGTCTGGTCGCCACCGTTCAGGATCTCGATCTGGTTACCCTGGTGCAATGCGAAATGACTGACGCGGTCACCGAGTGTGTGCAATGAGGCAAATTGGGGTGCCGACCAAGGCACGACGTCGGTCAGCGCCGGCAGGTCAACATCGGCATAGTCGCGCAATGAGGCATCCCGCTGCTGGGAAACCTGATCTTTGCGGATGCGGTTGATTCCGGCAATGATGTAGATCAGCGCCCCGAAGAACGGGGAGAGCATGATGACACCCACCCAGCCAATGGCGGCACGGACATCGGTTTTGGTCATGGCCGCGTGAACAGCGGCAATGGCGCCAATCAGCAGGCTCAGCGCAAACGCAATATGTGGCCAGTAGTCGGCGAATATCGTTTCAAATGAATTCATGGCGTTTCTTGAACGGTGTTGACGGTGGGTAAGTGCCCTAAGGGCAACCCGTTTCAACATAGAGTATATAGAAACTTCTTGGGCCTACTTGCTTGGGTTGAAAATCTTATGCTAAACTAGTGTTCTTTAGTGGTGACCGTAGCTCAGTTGGTAGAGTCCCGGATTGTGATTCCGGTTGTCGTGGGTTCGAGCCCCATCGGTCACCCCAATAAAAAACAGCCGCCTTGTGCGGTTTTTTTTCGTCCTTGATTCTTGTGCT
>JBAYOZ010000202.1:0-3813 GCA_041677965.1 Pusillimonas sp. | reverse complement strand
GACGTTACGCTGGACGAACTGCAAGGCCTGACCCAGATTCACCTGGGGTCGGCGATTTCGCTGGTACAGGCCTGCCTGCCGCACATGGAATCACAACAGTTTGGCCGTATCGTCATGATGTCGTCACGTGGGGCGCTGGGCCTGCAAACACGTACGGCCTATTCCGCCACCAAAGCCGGTATGGTCGGCATGACCCGCACCTGGGCACTTGAGCTGGCTCCAAAAGGCATTACCTGCAACGTCGTCGCCCCCGGCCCGATCCAGACCGACATGTTCTACGATGTTGTCGAAGCCGGCAGTGAGCGCGAAAAGAATATCGCCAAAGGCATCCCTGTACAGCGCCTGGGCCGCGCCGACGACGTCGCCCGTGCCGTCATGTTCTTCTCGGACCCGGCCAACAGCTTTGTCACCGGCCAGACCCTGTACGTCTGCGGCGGCGCCAGCATTGGTTCGATCACGATTTGATCGAACTGATGGCCGACGCGCGTCGCCGGCCATCGCTGTAACCGAGTATCATCCACCCCCATGATCATGACCCGCTTACAAAAAACCAACGTCATGCTGCTGGCGGGTGGACAAAGCCTGTTCACCATCACGACGATCACCACGATGGCGCTCAGCAGCATGATCGGCCAGCAACTCGCGCCATCGCCCGGTCTGGCGACGCTGCCGGCCGCCATGATGATGCTGTCAACATTGCTGACCACCCTGCTGGCCTCATTATTAATGAAACGCATCGGCCGACGACGCGGTTTCATCATCGGCACACTGAACGGCGCCATGGGCGGGCTCGTGTGTTTTGCCTCGGTGGCCTGGGGCTCATTTGCCCTGCTGTGCCTGGGCAACTTCTTCATCGGCCTGTACCAGAGCTTCGCCATGTACTACCGCTTTGCCGCCACCGATTCGACGGCTCCCGAATTTCGCAGCCGGGCGGTGTCCTATGTGATGATTGGCGGGCTCGTTGCCGCCGTGCTTGGCCCACTGAATGCCCGCATCACGCTGGACTGGGTACCGTCAGTACCCTACGGCGGGCCCTTTCTGGTGATTCTGGTACTGGCCGTGGTGGCCGGCGTGCTGATCAACCGCATCACGCTGCCCGAACCGGGTTCCCGGCAAGCGGCAGATTCCGCATCCCGGCAACGTACAGATCACACCACCAGCAGCAACGCTGACGCCAAGACTGTCGCGAGCACCCCGGCTGGCACCGGCACTACAGCAATCGACCCGGCACTGGCCGCACGGCCGCTGGCCACCATTTCGAAACACCCCGGTTTTTTCCCTGCCATGCTGTGCAGTGGCGTCTGCTTTGCCTTCATGGCCATGTACATGACCGTCACGCCACTGGCCATGCAGGCCCAGGGGTTTGACATGACCGACACCACCATCGTCATCCAGACTCAGGTGCTGTCCATGTTTGGGCCCGCGTTTGTTACCGGTGGGCTGATCGCCCGCCACGGCCTGAACCGCATCATGTTGACCGGTGCCGGGCTGATGCTGCTGGCGTCCCTGACGGGCGCGTTTGCCGACACCGTACCTGCCTACATGCTGTCACGCCTGTGCCTGGGCATTGGCTGGAACTTTCTGTTCGTGGGCAGTGCCGTACTGCTGTCGACGACACACCGCGCCGCTGAACGCGGCAAGGTTCAGGGCCTGAACGACCAGTTCATGTTCTTTCTGGTCACCATCGCCTGCGTGGGCGCCGCCCCCGCCTTGCACAGCCTGGGCTGGCAAAACCTGAACCTGCTGGCCGGCCTGCCGGTACTGGTGGCACTTGTGGCGCTGGTCATCATGGTGCGCCAAACCCGCCGCCGCCCGGGCTCGTGATAATGACACGATCGCCCGCCTGCAACTCCGCACGGTCGGCGTGGTCCAGCACCACCGTTGTGCCATCCGCCCGCACCACCTGACACTCGCCCGGCGCGCCGGCACCACCGCCCCGCGCACCAAATGCCGGATAACGCCACCCATTGGCCAGCAGTGATACCGTCATGGGTTCAAGAAACCGGAGTTCACGCACACCGCCACACCCCCCGTGCCAGCGCCCGGCACCACCTGAGCCCTCGCGGATTTCGTACCGTTCGAGACGCACCGGAAACCGCAACTCAAGCACTTCAGGGTCGGTCATGCGCGAATTGGTCATATGCGTCTGCACCACCGACGTGCCATTGAAGCCATCCGAAAGTTGGCCCTGGCTATCGAAATACCCGCCTGCCCCCGAACCACCGGAAATGGTTTCATAGTATTGATGACGCGTATTGCCAAACGTCAGGTTGTTCATCGTCGGCTGGCTACTGGCCATGACCCCCATCGCCCCATACAAAGCGTTGGTGACACACATCGACGTTTCAACATTCCCGGCCACCACGGCCGCCGGCCAGGCCGGATTCAGCATGCAGTTGTCCGGAACAATCAAGGTCAGGGGCCGCAGCCCCCCCGCATTGACCGGAATATCCTCACGGATCATCGTACGAAACACATACAGCACCGCCGCCGTGGTGACCGCCTGCGGCGCATTGAAATTATTCGGCAACTGTGGCGACGTACCGGTAAAGTCAATGACCGCACTGTTGGTGGCCCGGTCAATGGTCAGCTTCACGCTAATCTGCGCACCGTTATCCAGTGGCAAGGTATAGGCCCCATCATTCAGACCGGCAATCACCCGGCGCACTGACGCCTCGGCATTGTCTTGCACATGCCTCATGTACGCATGAACCACGTCCAGCCCGAAGCTGTCGACCATCTTCAGAAGCTCTTCACGCCCCTTTTCATTGGCCGCAATCTGGGCACGCAAGTCAGCCAGGTTTTGATCAATATTACGTGCGGGATAACGACCGGATGACAACAATTGGCGCAGTTCAGCCTCGCGCAGACGCCCGCCTTCAACCAGCCTGAAATTGGTAATCAGGACACCTTCTTCATCGATATGGGTCGAACCTGCCGGCATTGATCCGGGCGTCAGGCCACCGATATCGGCATGATGGCCACGCGAACCCACATAAAACAGGATATTGCGCCCAAGCGCATCAAACACCGGAGTAACCACCGTAACGTCAGGTAAATGCGTACCCCCCGCATACGGGTTGTTCAACACATAAACATCACCTGCCCGCAGCTGACCTTCATTGGCCTGCATGACGGCACGAATACTGGCGCTCATCGACCCCAGATGCACGGGAATATGCGGCGCATTCGCCACCAGATCGCCGTTGGCATCAAAAATGGCACATGAAAAATCAAGACGTTCTTTGATGTTGACCGAATAAGCCGTATTTTGCAGGCGGTACCCCATCTGTTCAGCAATCGACATGAACAGATTGTTGAAAATTTCCAGCATCACCGGATCAGCCTGGGTGCCAATAGCGTAGCGCACCGGCCGTGGACGCACCCGTTCAAGCACCAAATCACCGCGCGCACTGCGACACGCCTGCCAGCCAGGGTCAACCAGCGTCGTACCATTGGCATCGGCAATAATGGCCGGCCCATTGATGACATCGCCGGCACGCAGGTCATCGCTGCGATACAAAGGGCAAGTGCGTGTCGACCCTTCGACAAACATCGGGACACCGTCGGCAGGCACAGAGGACGCGCTGATGGCGTCGACAGACGCAGCAGCCACAGACGCAGAAGAAGAAGAAGAAGATGATGATGATGATGATGAAGCCCCTGATGCCATTGCCGTCAATGGCTCCGACAAGGGAACCGCCTCAGCGCCCGCCTCCCCCCCGCCCACAGCCTCGGCAACAGCCGACTCAATCATCAGTCGCCGCTCTGGCATCAGAAAAGAAAACCGCAGCGCATACGCCTGCTCGAAGG
>JBAYOZ010000201.1:0-3825 GCA_041677965.1 Pusillimonas sp. | reverse complement strand
GGCGGCTGTTGACACTGTATGCATGCCCGCACCCCAGTTGTATGAATTGTCGCCCCACAGTGCAGGGAACACCATTTCTTTGCCGACACGCTGGCCGGCACCATCGGCGCCGTGGCACAGGGCGCACTGCCGGGTATATACTTTTTGCCCGCGTACATAGTCGGGCTTTTGGGCGGGCTCAGCCAGCCGTTTGTAGCCACGGCCTTCAAGCGTGGCCCCGGTGGGGGCGTTGGTCGCCAGCCAGTACATATAGGTTTCCAGGGCCACAACGACGTCGCTGTCTGCAGGGGGCAGTTTCCCGTTCATGCTGTAGATGAAGCACTCCTGGATCCGGCGCGAGTAGGTTTCGACCTTGCCGCTTTTGCTGCGGTAGGCCGGGAATGCCACATAGCCCGCCCACATCGGCGCCGAGCCCGCCAATCTGCCTGCATCAAGGTGGCAGTTGACACAGTTCATGCTGTTGCCCACGTAGGGGCTGGCCAGCAGTTTTGTTTGCAGGAAAATATCCTGCCCCAGTTTGACCATTTTTCCGAATTCGTTGTCCGGGATGCTGTCGGCAGGCGGCGGCGTGAAGGGGATGGCTGTGCTTTGGGCATGGGCCAGGCCGGATGCGGCCAGGCCGGTTGACAGGGCCAGCAGGGCGGTGGTGAATCGACGCATCGGGGTGTTCATTTTTCGGCTCCGGGCAGGGCCTTGGCAGGCAAGGTTGCAAAGTAGGCGGAAACAGCCTGGATTTGCTCATCAGACATGCGTTTTGCGATGTCTCCCATAAGGTGTTGCGGGCCAGGCTCGCGTTGCCCGGATTTCCAGGCCTGAAGTTGCTCGGCCAGGTAGGCGGCAGGCAGCCCTGCCAGAGCGGGGAAAGCGGTGCCTGCACCCACGCCGCCAGGGCCATGGCACTTGATGCAGGCTGGCAGGTTGCTGTTCCAGTCGCCACGGTTGGCCAGCCAGGCGCCGGCGTTGTCTTTGGCCGGATAAGTGTCAATAAGCTGCCCCAGGGTGTCGCGGTCAAAGGCCGGTTTCAGCCGGGCATAATAGGCAGAAACGGCCTGTTTCTGCTCGGCTGTCATGGCCTTGGCTATGGGCGCCATGATCGGGTTTTTGCGCGTTTCACTGGCAAACGCATCAAGCTGGCTGGCCAGGTAGTTCTCACCCTGGCCAGCCAGGTAAGGGAAGCTAGCCATGCCCTGGCCCTGTGCCCCATGGCAGGTGACGCAGGCCAGTACGCCTGCAGCACCTTTGGTAGCCAGTGCCTCGCCGTTATCTGCAAGGTTGGCTGCCTGTAACTGGAGCGGTGAAATCAGGCAGGCCAGCAGGGCTGCCTGGGCCAAACCAGGCAATAGGCTGTACAACCGCATGGCGTTGACGAGTCGGCGCATTGAAATATCCTTGGTCCAGGAATGGTGCTTGAAGTTTAACGCTCTGAATCTGTGCCAGTCATCCATAATATGTACTGAACTTGAAGGAATGATGTATGAGGACTGCGTTTTTAAGCCGGAAAGTGGTTGTGGTGTCGTTGGCGGTGGCTGCACTGTTTGCAGGGGGCTGGTATTGGCGCACCATGCAGGCCTCGGGTTACGGGCCGGGGTTTATCAGCAGCAATGGCCGTATCGAGGCCACTGAAGTCGATGTCGCTACCCGCTTTGCCGGCCGGGTCGTCGATATTGCCGTCAACGAAGGCAGTTTTGTTCGGGCCGGTGATGTTCTGGCACAGATGCAGGTCGATTCCCTGTTGTCCCAGCGGGCCGAGGCGCAGGCGCTGCATCAGCAGGCCGTCAATGCGGTCGAAACAGCAAATGCCCAGGTGGCAGCGCGTGAAAGCGAACGCACCGCCGCCCAGGCGCTGGTTGCCCAGCGTGAAAGTGAGTTGCGCCTTGCCCGTCAAAGTCTCGAACGTACCGAGCGCCTGGTCTCTGGCGGTGCGACTTCGCGTCAGATGCTCGACGAGCATCGCGCGGCGGTGGTCGGGTCGCAGGCCGTTCTGCAAGCCGCCCGGGCCCAGACCGCGGCGGCTCAGGCCGCGGTGCAGGCGGCCCAGTCCCAGGTCATCAGTGCCCGCTCGGGGGTCAGTGCCGCCGAAGCCACCATTGCGCGCATCCAGACCGACATTGATGACAGCGTGCTGAAGGCACCGCGCGATGGCCGGGTGCAATATCGCATTGCCCAGCCGGGTGAGGTGTTGGGCGCGGGTGGCAAGGTGCTTAACCTGGTTGACCTTGCCGATGTCTACATGACGTTTTTCCTGCCCGAAACCGTAGCGGGCCGGGTAGCGCTGGGGGCCGATGTGCGCATTGTGCTGGATGCCGCACCCGAATATGTCGTACCCGCAAAGGTGTCCTATGTCGCCAGTGTGGCCCAGTTCACGCCCAAAACGGTGGAAACGGCCAGTGAACGGCAAAAACTCATGTTCCGCGTCAAGGCACAGATTGATCCTGAACTGCTGAAGCGCCATCTTGAGCACGTCAAGACCGGGTTGCCGGGCATCGCCTGGCTGAAGCTCGATCCAGATGCGGCATGGCCGCAGGCCTTGGGCGTGAACGTGCCGTGACGATGGGTACCATGACAAAGCCGGTTGCCCGCCTTGTCGACGTCGCGTTGCAGTATGGCAAGACGCGGGCTCTGGATGCGGTGACGCTTGACGTGCCTGCCGGATGCATGGTCGGGCTGATTGGCCCCGATGGCGTGGGTAAATCCAGCCTGCTGGCCCTGGTGTCGGGGGCACGGGCCGTGCAGGCGGGTACGGTGACAGTGCTGGGTGGCTCGATGGCCAGTGCGGCGCACCGCGATCGCGTCGGGCCGCGCATTGCCTACATGCCACAGGGGCTGGGCAAGAATCTTTACCCCACGCTCTCGGTTGAGGAAAACCTTCAGTTCTTTGGCCGTTTGTTCGGGCACGATGCCGACGAGCGGCGTCACCGTATCGACAGCCTGACCAAAAGCACCGGCTTGCACGCTTTTCTGGCGCGGCCAGCCGGCAAGCTGTCGGGTGGCATGAAGCAGAAGCTGGGCTTGTGCTGCGCCCTGATTCACGACCCCGATCTTCTGATTCTCGACGAGCCCACCACGGGGGTTGATCCACTGGCGCGCAGCCAGTTCTGGGATCTGATCGCCAGAATCCGTGGTGACCGTCCTGGCATGAGCGTTCTGGTGGCCACGGCCTACATGGAAGAAGCCGAGCGGTTCGACTGGCTGGTGGCCATGGATGCCGGGCGCGTGCTGGCCACAGGCACGCCGGCTGAACTTAAGTCTGGTGCCGCTGCCGGCACGCTCGAAGCGGCGTTTATTGCCCTGTTGCCCGAGTCGCGCCGGCAAGGGCACAAACCAGTGGTCATGCGGCCGTTCGTTCCGGCAAATAATGGTCCGCTGGCCATTGAGGCGCGCGGCCTGACCATGAAATTCGGTGACTTTGTGGCGGTTGATCAGGTCAGCTTCCAGATCCGGCGTGGCGAGATCTTCGGTTTTCTGGGCTCGAACGGTTGTGGCAAATCAACCACCATGAAAATGCTGACGGGTTTGTTGCCGCCATCCGAGGGCGAGGCCCGGCTGTTTGGCAAAGCGGTTGATTCCAATGATGTACAGACCCGTCGGCGCGTCGGTTATATGTCGCAGTCGTTTTCCCTGTATTCCGAACTGACGGTCGGGCAGAACCTGGTGCTGCATGCCCGTTTGTTCAGTGTCCCCGAGGCCGAGGTGGCCGGACGCGTGCAGGCCGTGGCTGGGCGGTTCGGCCTGACAGATGCGCTGGACACCTTGCCGGGGGCCTTGCCCCTGGGCATACGGCAGCGCTTGTCATTGGCGGTTGCGGTTGTGCATGGCCCCGAGCTG
>JBAYOZ010000200.1:0-3829 GCA_041677965.1 Pusillimonas sp. | reverse complement strand
GGCAGGGTTTGCGCCTGGATGGGCGTCATTTCCGTGAAACCCAGGCTGTCGAGGGTGTTCAGCAGAGCATCTGACAGGGGCAGGTCGTGGAAATTCGAGGGGGTGGTCATGAGTGGATGTGTTGGTTCGTGAATGCGGAAAAGCGTTTTATCGGGGCTGACCAAACAAACCGGCCTGGAAGTCTTTAACGGCCTGCATCAGTTCTTGTTCGGTACTCATGACGAAGGGCCCGTACTGGGCGATAGGTTCGTTCAGCGGTTCGCCGGCAATCAGTAAAACTTTGGCAGGGCCGCTGGCTTGAATGGTGACGCCGTTACTACCCGTGTCGTTATTTAAAATGGCCATGTGGGTGCGTGGCACCGGGATGTTGCCGACTGTGACGTCGCCGCGGTACACGTACACAAACGCATTGGCGCTGGCGGGAAGTTGCTGGTGAAATGTGCCGGCCGCATCGAAATGGATGTCCAGATACAGCGGTCGTGTGGCTTCGCGCTGGATTTTGCCCTGCACTCCATGGCTGGTGCCGGCAATCACGCGGGCCAGCACACCAGGTGCAGGCTCTATTTCAGGAATATCATCGGTCTGGATATCCAGGTAGCCAGGTGCGCACATTTTGTCTGCGGCTGGCAGGTTCAGCCAGAGCTGAAAGCCTTCCATGATGCCTTCTTCCTGCTCGGGCAGTTCCGAGTGGATGATACCTTTTCCGGCGGTCATCCATTGAACGCCGCCATTTTGCAGAATGCCTTCGTTTCCGGCGCTGTCGTTATGGCGCATGCGCCCGGCAATCATGTAGGTGATGGTTTCAAAACCTCGGTGGGGGTGGTTGGGAAACCCGGCAATGTAATCATCGGGGTCGTCGCTGCCAAAGGCGTCCAGCATCAGGTAGGGGTCAAGGCGACGCTGCAGGTTGCCGGCCACGACCCGGGTTAATTTGACACCGGCGCCATCCGAGGTGGCACGGCCCTGCACCAGTTGCTCGACGGTACGTGGCTGGGTGACGGTTTCAGTGTGTTGAACGGGGACGATAGGCATAGTGGGGTCCTGTGTAAGTTCCAGCAGCAGGTGTGGCAGACATACCGGTAAACACTGCAACGGTACAACGCTGAATTTAAAGGTAGTCACGCCAGGCAGCGCTAAAGGGTGGGAGCGCGCGCAGGTCGCTGAAATAGAACGGGTGCATAGGGCAAGATCCATCAGCCCGCATGTAAAATCCTTTTCCGCTCTCAATTATAGGTGAAGGCTGTTTCATGGAAGCATTATGGGTGTCGACCGGCGTTGTGGCGCTGGCGGAAATGGGTGACAAAACCCAGCTGTTGGCGTTTATTCTGGCTGCACGCTTCAAAAAGCCGGTGCCTATCATTTTGGGAATCCTGGCGGCGACGTTGCTGAATCATGGTCTGGCAGGTGCTGTCGGGTCGTGGGTGACAACGGTGCTGAGCCCTGACGTTTTGCGCTGGATATTGGGGTTATCGTTCCTGGCAATGGCCGTCTGGACGTTGATTCCCGACAAGATCGAAGAAGAGGAAACCCAGGTTGCCCAGCGTCTGGGGGTGTTTGGTGCCACCTTCATCACGTTTTTTCTGGCCGAAATGGGGGATAAAACCCAGATTGCCACGGTGGCGTTGGCGGCCAGTTACGCCGCGCCGTTACTGGTGATTGCCGGCACGACACTGGGCATGCTGATTGCCGATGTGCCGGCGGTGTTCGTGGGAGACCGGTTTGCGGCGCGCATACCGATGCGACTGGTGCATGGCATTGCGGCTGCTATTTTTGCGGTGCTTGGCCTGTTGGCCTTGTTTAATGTGGGCGATATGATGTCGTTCTAGCCCCAGTCAGTTAGCCCTTTGAATCAAACGCTAAAAGGAATTGCCGTGTTGACGCCCGAACAAATTGCCGTGCAAAAACAGATCATTTCACAATTGTGTGTCACCCCTGACTTTGACGTGGATGCTGAAATTGAGCGTCGGGTCAGTTTCCTTGCCAACTATCTGTTAACGACGCGTCGCAAGGCCCTGGTGCTGGGTATCAGTGGTGGTGTCGATTCGCTGGTGGGCGGGTGTTTGTCGCAGCGTGCCGTTCAGCGGGTTCGTGACCAGGGACACAATGCACGCTTCATTGCCATGCGCTTGCCGTACGGCGTGCAGAAAGATGAGGAAGACGCCCAGGCTGGCTTGAAGGTGATTGGCCCCGATGAGCTGGTTACGGTCGATATCAAACCCGCCAGCGATGCCATGTTGCATACCTTGCAACAATCGGGTGTTGCGTTCCGTGATGCCGCACATCAAGATTTTTTGCATGGCAATATCAAGGCCCGTCAGCGCATGGTGGCGCAGTTTGCGGTGGGCGGTGCACATGATGGCCTGGTGGTGGGTACCGACCATGCGGCTGAAGCCCTGACCGGTTTCTTTACCAAGTTTGGTGACGGTGCGGCTGACGTTACACCCTTAACCGGGCTGAACAAGCGGCGTGTGCGCGCCCTGGCGACCCATTTCGGTGCGCCCGACGCGCTGGTGTACAAGGTGCCGACAGCCGATCTTGAATCGCTGACCCCGCTCAAGCCCGACGAAGAGTCGTTCGGGCTAAGTTACGATCAGCTGGACGATTTTCTTGAAGGAAAGGTCGTGCCGGTTGATGTTTTTGAGAAAATTGTGGGTATTTATCGGGCAACAGCACATAAGCGGGCGTTGCCCTACAGCCCGTTTGACGGGGCTTGAAAACATTCACGAGCGCGGTGCGGTAAAGCGCTAAAGTCGACGATAACGTGTTATCTGTCAGTTGCTGTGCGTCCAGCGCTGGTAAAGTTTTTGGGCAGCCAGGTCCAGCAAGAAACCCAAGGCACCAATCAGCACGATCACAGCCATCAGTTCCGAATACGCCAGGCGGTCACGGGTGTCCAGGATGAAGTAGCCCAGGCCCGAACTGACGCCCAGCATTTCGCACGGTACCAGCACAATCCAGATGATGCCGATGGCCAGGCGTGCGCCGGTCAGAATGTGGCCCAGCACGCCTGGAATGACAATGCGCAGCAACACTTCGGTGCGGGTGGCGCTAAGGCTTTTGGCCAGCATCAGCCATTTGGGGTCAAGCTGCTTGACACCCGCAGCGGTATTCAGGATCACCGGCCACACCGCAGCAAATGACAGCAAGAAGTAGATGGGTGCATCGCCAATGCCGAATATCATCACGGCAATCGGCATCCATGACAACGGTGAAATCATGCGCAGGAACTGGAAGGCGCTGCTGGTGCTGTTTTCCAGCATGCGCGAACTGCCAATTGCCAGGCCGACCGGGATGCCGATTATCAGGGCCACGGCAAGGCCAACCAGCACCCGTTTCAGACTGGTCAGGGTATGCACGGTCAGCTGGTTTTCCACCAGCAAAGTGTGCAGGCTGGACAGGGTCTGGGCCGGGCTGAGCAGCGCAGCCATGTCCATATCCTGTTGCAGCCACTGGATGCCCAGTCCCCAGAGTGCTACCAGTGCCAGCAAACCGGCCGTACCCAGCAAGATGCGTTTTCCGGGGGCAGTGAAATGCAGGATTCTGTGCATGATGTTCAAGCCTTAAACAGTAATGATTTCCTGGCGTTCGTAGCTGGCGGGCATACCAAACACAGGCATGCCACCGATACTTTCAATGGCCTTGCGGGCAAAGCTGGCGTCAACCAGATCTTTGGCAACAAAGGCCGGGTCCAGGGTTTCCAGGAATTCGTTTTTGCCTGAAACAAGTGTGGTTTTCAGGCGACGCACAAGCTCTTCGGTGTAGCTGGGGAACGGGTAGGGCTGGAAGTCGATGCGCTTTTCCTGCCAGTCTTTATTGACAATGGCGCCAT
>JBAYOZ010000199.1:0-3839 GCA_041677965.1 Pusillimonas sp. | reverse complement strand
TCAGGTGACGCTACCGGAATGGTAGCCAGGCCCCGCCAAAAGGCGGGGCCTTTATTTTGGCTTATGCCGCCAGCACCAGCAGTGGGTCGCCCGCATTCACCGGCCGGCCCGATACGCACACAATGCGTTCAACCCGCCCGGCCTGGGGTGCGGTAATGTGAACCTCCATTTTCATCGCCTCAACGATCAGCAGGGTGTCGCCCTGCGCTACCGCCTGCCCCGGCTCAACCAGCACCTTCCAGATGTTGCCCGACAAATCGGCCTCTACCAGCTGCTGGCCACGTGCCAGGGCAATTTTAGGCACATCGGCCACGGGGGCGGGCTGGTCCACCACGTCATCGACCTGCCACCGTGCAACTTCCTGTTCAAACGCCTGTGCCTGACGGTTGCGAAACTGTGCAATGCTGTCAGCGTTATCCTGCAAAAACTGTTGATAGACGGCGTAATCGAACACTTCTTCATCGATCCGGACCACGGCACGCCCTTCCCGAAAATCGTCACGAAACTGCGCAAGCTCGGCCTCGCTGACCGGATAAAACCGGACCTGATCAAAAAAGCGCAGCAACCAGGGCTGACCCTGATGGAACACCGGGTTCTTCAGAAATTTGTTCCAGATCGGTACCGTGCGCCCCACCAACTGATAGCCGCCTGGCGAATCCATGCCATAAATGCACATGTAAACGCCACCAATACCCACCGTGCCCTCGGCGGTAAACGTGCGGGCCGGGTTGTACTTCGACGTCAGCAAGCGATGGCGCGGGTCCAGCGGCACCGCACACGGCGCCCCCAGATACACGTCGCCCAGCCCCATGACCAGATAGCGGGTATCAAAGAAAATGCGACGCACATCGTCACGCGTTTCAAGGCCATTGATGCGCTGAATGAAGTCCACATTGTTGGGCAACCATGGCGCGCTGGACTTGACCGTTTCCTGATAGCGCTGAACAGCCGCCAGCGTTGCGCTGTCTTCCCAGGCGACCGGCAAATGAACAACCCGGGTCGATACCTGCACCGTCGTCACATCGGGAAGCCGCGATTCCAGGGCCAGCAACCGATCGACCAGATCGGCCTGGCGAATACGCAAACTGTCGTAACGCACCTGCAGCGAGCGCACCCCCGGTGACAATTCATGCACCCCGTCAATCGGGTCCGCTTTCAATGCTTCCATCAACACATGAATGCGCAGTCGCACAGCAATATCCAGTACGGTATCGCCATACTCCAGCAGCAAATAGCTGTCACCCGCCTGGCGATAGGTGATCAGCGGATGATGGGCCTGAGCAGGCTGGCGCGCCACCACAGGGGTCACCAAGGCAGCCGGTTGCGCCACCGGCACACTGGCGATACCCTCGGCGGGCGCGCGCAAGGTGTCAAT
Source organism: Pusillimonas sp. (assembly GCA_041677965.1). GTDB lineage: Bacteria > Pseudomonadota > Gammaproteobacteria > Burkholderiales > Burkholderiaceae_B > Neopusillimonas. The sequence goes on along the minus strand of JBAYOZ010000199.1, from coordinate 2,464 downwards.
GGCCTCGTTCTGGCGCAATTGCAAAATCACCGCTTGATCATAGGTCAGCGGGTGGAAACGGATGGTATCGCCGGGCTTGACCTGGCCTACCTTCCACAACTCGGCCTTGGCGATGGTTACCGGACACACAAACCCGCCCAGACTGGGGCCATCGCGAGTCAGAATAATGGGCGTGTCGCCCGACAAATTAATGCTGCCGATGGCATATTCACAGTCATGCACGTTAGACGGGTGCAACCCGGCCTCGCCGCCATCGGTACGCGCCCACACCGGCTTGGGGCCAACCAGCCGGATGCCCAACCGGTTCGAGTTGTAGTGCACCTGCCAGTCGGTGCTGAAAAACATCTCGATCGCCGACGGATCAAGAAAGTCGGGTGCGCCATGCGGACCATACAGCACACCGATATGCCAGCGGCTGCCATAGGTGGGCACCAGTTGCGGCTCCAGCACGACCGGCGGGCCTACCGGGGCCGGCGTGGTGCACGCCGGCAATTCAGGGCATGATATTGCCAGCATGTCGCCGGCCCGCAGCAACCGGCCTGCGTGCCCGCCAAACTGCCCCAGTGCAAACGTGGAACGACTGCCCAGGTATTGCGGCACATCAATACCATTGCGTACGGCCATATACGTGCGACACCCCGACAAGACCTTGCCGAACCTGAGCACCTGCCCGGCTTTCACGTCAAAGGCACTCCACATCGGGCACTCATCGCCATCCAGCGTGACCGGGGTGCTGGCCCCGGTCAGCGCCACCACCGCATCGGTATGAAACTTCAACGTTGGCCCGTTCAGCGTGGTTTCAAGCCCGGCCGCACTGGCGTGGTTGCCCACCAGGCGGTTGGCGATACGAAACGCAAAATCATCCATCGGGCCCGACGGTGGCACGCCAATGTCCCAGTACCCTTCCCGCCCGGGGTAGTCTTGCACGCTGGTGGCGGTTCCCGCCTCGATAACCTCGAAAACACTCGGCTGGTAGACAAAATCGTCCAGAAACCGGGTGCTGAACCGGCCCTCGGCGAACTGCGGGGCCGCAATCAGCTGGCGCAGGTAATCCAGATTGGTGGCAATGCCATGCAGCCGGGTTTGTGCCAATGCCACCTGCATGGCAGCAATGGCTTGCGCGCGGGTGGGCCCGTGAACAATCAGTTTGGCCAGCATCGGGTCGTAAAACGACGTGACCTCGGTACCGGTCGCCACCCAGCCGTCCACACGTACCGCATCCGGAAAATATACATCGGTCAACGTGCCTGGCGAAGGCTGGAACTGCTTGAGGGGGTCTTCGGCATACAGTCGCACTTCAATTGCAGCCCCACGCGGGGCCTGGGTCAGAGCCGCCCAATCCAGTGGCTCGGCTGCCGCCACCCGCAGCATGCATTCGACCAGATCCAGCCCGGTTACCGCTTCGGTCACCGGATGCTCGACCTGCAACCGTGTGTTCACTTCCAGAAAATAAAATGCGTCGCGGGTAGGGTCATAGATGAACTCGACCGTACCGGCACTACGGTAATTGACCGATTCACCCAGCATTACCGCAGCGGCATGCAAGGCCTGGCGCGTAGCCGGCGGCAGGCACGGCGCAGGGGTTTCTTCAACCAGCTTCTGGTTGCGCCGCTGAATCGAACAGTCACGCTCGCCCAGCGCCACCACCCGACCGCGGCCATCACCAAAAATCTGTACTTCCACATGACGGGCGTGATCGACGAAACGTTCAAGAAACACCCCGCCGTCACTGAAAAACGTCTCACCCAACCGCTGCACGCTGGCATAGGCACGCACCAGATCTTGCGGTGTATTGCAACGCGTCAGGCCAATACCACCACCGCCTGCCGTGGTTTTAAGCATGACCGGGTACGCAATGCTTTCGGCGGCGTGCAAGGCTTCATCAAGACTGGTCAGCAAGCCTGTTCCCGGCGTCATGGGAACACCGGCCGCGGCCGCCAGCTCGCGGGCACGGTGTTTCAGGCCAAACGCCGTAATTTGCGCGGCGGTTGGGCCGATAAAGATAATGCCATGATCCTCGCAGGCCTGGCAAAACGCCGTACTTTCCGACAAAAAACCATAACCGGGGAACACCGCCTGAGCCCCGGTTTCAAGGCAGGCGGCAATGATTTTTTCGATATTCAGGTAGGTATCGGACGGACGGTCCCCCCCCAGCGCAATCGCTGTATCGGCCAGTTCAACATGGTGTGAGTTCCGGTCTGCATCGGCGTATACCGCCACACTGTGGATGCCCAGTTTTTTCAGGGTTCGAATGGCACGGACGGCGATTTCGCCACGGTTTGCAATCAAAACAGTATGAAACATAAGCGGCTCCCAAGATGGAATGGATGGGTTTTCTGTGGACGCCTTGATGTGCTCTGGCACGACAGGCGTTTCTTTTGGCATCACGCAGGTTTTGCCACCGGCACTACCGGCTTTTCAGGTAGTTGCACCAGCCGCCGTGCGCGGTGATGTCCTGCGCCTG
>JBAYOZ010000198.1:0-3849 GCA_041677965.1 Pusillimonas sp. | reverse complement strand
AGCCGAGGGGGTTGCCTGCAACCTGACCCTGCTGTTCTGTCTGCCCCAGGCCGTGGCCTGTGCCGACGCCGGAGTCACCCTGATTTCGCCCTTTGTCGGCCGCATTTATGACTGGCACAAAAAGTCAGCCGGTGAACAATGGGATGAGTCGGCCCGCGCCGGGGTCAATGACCCGGGCGTGCAATCGGTAACCGCCATCTTCAATTACTTCAAGTGCCATGGCATAGACACCGAAATCATGGGCGCCAGTTTCCGCAACATCGGTCAAATCCAGGCCTTGGCCGGCTGCGACCTGCTAACCATCAGCCCTGAACTGCTGGGTCAGCTGGCCAGCACGACGACGCCCCTTGAAAAAATGCTTGATGCCGACACCGCGCGTCGCAGCACCACTGCAGCCCTGGCCTGCGACGAGGCCAGTTTCCGGATGCAGCTTAATGACAATGCAATGGCAACAGAGAAACTGGCCGAAGGCATTCGTCTTTTTGTGGCTGACGCCATCAAGCTGGATCAGTTGCTGGACAGCGCACGGGCCTAACCAGAGCGCCCGATTGAGCGATGAAAGCTTCGGGTTGGGCAACCCCGCCTGATGCAGGGCATGCAAGGACGGGTAGCAGCAAGGCCGCCACCACACCGGAAATCAGGCGTTTCGCCGCTCGATCAGGGCCCACGCCAGGGTGCTGGCGTCGACATATTCAAGCTCGCTTCCCGCCGGCACACCGCGCGCCAGGCGAGATACTGTCAGACCACGCGACCTTAACAATTCGGTAAGGTAATGTGCAGTGGTCTCGCCTTCGGGGGTGAAATTGGTAGCCAGAATCACCTCTTTGACCAGGCCATCGCTGGCCCGATCAAGCAAACGATCGAACTGCAGCTCAACCGGCCCCACACCCTCAAGGGGGGCCAAACGCCCCATCAGAACGTAATACAAGCCTTTGTAGCCATGACTGGACTCAAGGGTGTTCTGGTCAGCCGGTGTTTCAACAATACACAGCTGCCCCGGGTCACGCCGCGGATTGGCGCACAGGGCACAAATCTCGTCTTCAGTAAAGTTGTTGCACCGCTGGCAATGGCGCAGGTGCTGCAAGGCCGACACCAGGGCCTGGGACAACCGGTGCGCGCCAGCCTGGTCATTTTGCAGCAGATGATACGCCATGCGGCGCGCCGACCGAACACCGACACCTGGCAAGCGACGCAGCGCTTCGACCAGTGCATTTAACGGTTCGGGTTCGGGCAGCTGTGCATCCATCAGAAGGGCAATTTCATGCCGGGGGGTAACGGCAGGCCGGCAGTGACTGCCGACATTTTTTCTTGCGATGTCGCCTCAGCCTTGCGCAGGGCATCGTTGAATGCCGCAGCGACCAGATCTTCAAGCATATCTTTGTCATCAGCCAGCAGGCTGGGATCAATTTCAATACGCTTGACCTCGTTGCGGCAGGTCATCGAGACTTTGACCAGGCCGCCACCCGAGGCGCCGTCAACAACGATATCCGCCAAGGCTTCCTGAGCCTTCTTCATGTTTTCCTGCATTTGTTGAGCCTGACGCATCAAGCCGGCAATCTGACCTTTCATCATGAGATGGATTTCCTGAAAATAAACCTGAAAAATCAGGGCCACCACCAGTGTGGCAGCCCGTTGGAATAAAGCAATTATGCTGCCCTGGATTCGGGCAAAGGCCGGATCGAACCCTGTATGACAGAAGCACCAAAATCATCAAGGAACCGGTGAACGACCGGATCGTTTTCAACAGCCCGTTCGGCCTGCTGCTGAAGTGCGGCGCGTTCTGCCTGAGCCACGGCATGCGCGGTAGCATCGCCGGTTTCACCGTATTCGACCTTCAGACGCACAACCGTACCGAAGTGCTCGGACAAAAGTGTACACAACCTGGATTGCGCCTGGGTTTCGGCAAACAGGCGAATCGCGACACGCAACTGGACTTCGTCGCCATTAACACCAACCCATTCACTTTGACGGGCAAGTTCTGCGGCCACACCGGTTGCAGGCAATTGTGCAGCCAGCGCCGGCCAGGATGTACTGTCCATATTGCGAAGACGCGGCGAACGGACACGACGGGGCGCCTCGGCAGCGGGCGCCAGGCTGGCAAGCACACTTTCGGGGATATCGTCACCGGCCATTGCCAACGCTTCGTCTGGCATGGCATCAGGATCGTCAGACCCAAGGCCCATGGTTTCAAAACCATCATCGGCCACCCAGGAACCCGAATCGTCTGAGACATAGCCTGGCACCTCATCGGGAATATCTTCCCAGGGCGGGGTATCGTCAGCAGACACAACAGGAGCTGATGCCTGGGCTGGAGCCTGGGCGTGTGACAGGGCTGGGGCTTGGGCTGGGGCGTGTGACAGGGCTGGGGTGTGTGCTGGCGGTTTTACTGCTGGCACTGAATCTGGCGGCCCTGAGGGTTCTGCCGATGGCGCGGGTGCGGCCTTGGGCCCTGATACAGGCTCGAACCCTGAAACAGGTTTCGATTCCGGCTCTGATTCGGGCCTGAGTGCATGTACAGGTTTCGATTCGGGTGCAGGCCCTGATGCCGGGGCTGGATTCAGAACCGGCGCTGACAAACCAGGGGCCGGTGACGTCTTTGGCGCAGGTGCTGGTACCGGTGCAGAGGGCCCGTCAGCCACAACGTCTTGCTGAACCATCTGCGAAGACGGATGCGTACGGCTGCCGCCGCCATCGGGCGGCACCGGAGCCAGTGAAAGCATGCGCAGGCATGCCATCACGAAACCGGAGTATTCGTCAGGGGACAAGGACAATTCACTGCGGCTGTGCACTGCCACGGTGTAAAACAACTGCACCACATCGGGTGACAACCACGCTGCCAGACTGATGATGTCTGCAGAAACAGGGTCATCGGCAGGTGTTACGCCTGACACCCGTTGCTCGATGGCAATTCGGGATAAAAGGACGCATAAGTCGGCCAGGGCGCCGGAATATGACAGACCGCGCGTGGCAAGTTCATCGGCAACCTCAAGAACCGCCTGACCGCTACCCGAAGCAAGGCCTTCAAGCAAGCGCACCAGATAACGCTGATCGATGGTGCCCAGCATGCCGCGTACAGCATCTGCCGACAACTGACCCGCGCTGTAGGCAATGGCCTGGTCAGTCAGTGACAGCGCATCGCGCATTGACCCGCCAGCCGCCTGAGCAATAAGACGCAAGGCGGGCACTTCGAAACCAATGTTTTCGTGCTGCAAAACACCCTGCAAATGGCCAACGATGGCTTCGGATGTCATTTGCTTGAGGTTGAACTGCAAACAACGCGACAATACCGTGACCGGGATTTTTTGCGGATCGGTTGTCGCCAGAATGAATTTGACGTGGGCTGGCGGCTCTTCGAGGGTTTTGAGCATTGCGTTGAACGCATGCCCGGTCAGCATATGGACCTCGTCGATCATGTAGACCTTGAAACGCCCCGCCCCCGGCGCATATACCGCCTGCTCGAGCAGCTGGGTCATTTCGTCGACCCCGCGATTGGATGCCGCATCGAGCTCGACATAATCGACAAACCGGCCTTCGTCAATTTCGACGCAGGCACGGCACGTGCCGCACGGCGTGGCCGTGATGCCGGTTTCGCAGTTCAGGGATTTGGCCAACAGACGCGACAAGGTAGTCTTGCCAACCCCACGCGTGCCGGTAAACAGCCAGGCGTGGTGCAAACGCTGGGTTTGGAGGGCATGCGTAAGTGCCCTGACCACATGTTCCTGGCCTACAAGGGTGTCAAACGAGCGAGGCCGCCATTTGCGCGCCAGTACCAGATATGTCATTGAATGTACGTATCAAAGAAAAGGCGAGCCTGACTTCGGCACTGGTTCTAAACGACTATGGCTGCTT
>JBAYOZ010000197.1:0-3922 GCA_041677965.1 Pusillimonas sp. | reverse complement strand
TCCAACCTGCTGGGCATGGGCGTGCTGCCCCTGCAGTTCCCGGCCGGGGAATCGGTGCAATCGCTGGGGCTGACGGGCGAAGAAGCCTTTTCAATTTCCGGCGTCGAAGCCTTGAATACGGGCGCCATACCTGACCGGGTCAGGGTCACGGCCGGCGCCATCAGTTTTGAGGCGGTGGTACGCATTGATACGCCCAGCGAGGCGCAGTATTACCGGCATGGCGGCATCATGCAGTATGTGCTGCGTAATTTGCTGAACCCGGCCTGACTTAACCGTGACACTGGCGGCCATAGCGCACTGGCCGCCGGCTCAACCCGTTTTCAACCCCCGGGCCCAGCGGGCATAGACCCGCTCGAGCACCGTCTTCAATTGGGCCGTGCGGGCTTCCAGATTGGCCAGGGTTTCTTCCACCGAGGTTACTGCAGGGTTGCCTGCGGCATGCTCGCGGCGCAAGAAACCGCCATTGCGCTCGTAATAATCACGCACCAGATCCGGGGTCATTTCAAAATGAGACTGCATGCCGATATGCAGGTCGCGCACCACAAACGCCTGATTGACGCAGTGCGAACCCGTGGCGATACGACATGCCTGCGGTGGCAGGTCGAAGGTGTCACCATGCCACTGAAACGTCAGCAATGAGGTATCAGGCCCGGACCCCCACCATTCATGCGCCACCGGATGGGCTTCAACAACAATCGGTTGCCAGCCGACCTCTGCCCGATGGTTGCGACGTACGCCAGCCCCCAGGGCTTTAGCCAGTTGTTGCGCCCCCAGACAATGACCGGATACCGGAATATCTTGCGCATCGGCCCGCCGGATCAGGGCCCGCTCGTGCTCCAGCCAGTCATAGTCATCGTTGGCCCCCATGGGGCCACCCATGAAAATCAACCCGCTGAAGGCATCGGGCTGCTCGGGTATGGCGTGCCCCTTGTAAATTTCGATGAGGGTATGAGGCACACCCAGGGCCTCAATGATGCTGGTTACCGAACCCGGACGGCCAATATCGGTATGCTGGAAAATTGCGACAGGTTTCATGCGTGCGCCCATACAACGAGGAAGGGTCCAGCCGATGTGCGCACCATGTACGGCGAGCGCGATGTCAGCTGGGCCGAGGCGGCATTCATGACCACCATCGGCACCTTGGCCTGAGTCGCCAGAGGGGCAACCGCCATGGCATTGGGCGTAAAACCAAACCCTGCCAGGATCGATACCTTGTCCTGTACGATCAATTCCTGGGCCAAGCGCTTGGCCACTTCGGGCGCAGGGCCGCCCACATCTTTGTAAATCACTTCCACGCGACGACCAGGCTGCCTGCCAGTGCCGCGGTGCAAAGCCCCGAGGTGAACCAGTTTTTCATAATGCTTCCTTTTGTTTTCAGATCATGCCAACGACATTACGAGACCGGTAGCCGGCGCTTGCCATGGCCTTACGGTCGGCCCCAACAGGAGCAAATGCAAGACTTGCCCTGGCGGCCAGCCGCGGGCCTAGAACATGTCAAAATATTCCCGGTGTTCCCACTCGGTCACTTCCAGATTGAAACGGGCGATTTCCGCTTCCTTGATAAAGCAGTAGTAATCGACAAAATCCTGCCCGAGCTTCTGGACAAGGTACGCATCCTGACGCAGGCACTGCAGTGCATCGGGCAGTGATCGTGGCAACGCCTGGGCCTCGGTTTCATACGGCACATCAGCCGACGGGCCAGGGTCAAGCTGACGGGCGATGCCATCCAGCCCCGAGAAAATTTGCGAGGCCATATACAAATACGGGTTGGCCGTGGGTTCACCCGCCCGATTTTCGATGCGCGACGCACTCTGCCCCGGCCCACCCAGCACGCGCAGCATGGCGGCACGATTATCACGCGCCCAGGCTGCCCGGTCGGGTGCCAGCGAGAAAGGACGATAGCGCCGATACCCATTGATGGTCGGGCTGGCCAGCAATGAGGCACCGCAGGCATGGGCTTTCAAACCAGCCAGGTACTGCATGCCCACGGGGCTGAGCGTCTGGTCTGCGTCTGTCGGCATGAAGGCATTGACGCCATCGACCTTGCGCTTCAGCGACTGGTGCAAGTGCCAGCCGCTGGACATCACATTCGGAATGCGTGGCCGACACATGAAAGTGGCGTGATAGCCGGCACGTTGGCAGATTTGCTTGATGGCACTACGAATCAGGATCATCAGGTCTGCCGGTGCCACCCCTGCCGTCGGGCTGAACGTCAATTCAAACTGACTGGGGCCGAATTCAACTTCCAGCGAACGCAAGGGCACACCCAGGGCCTGCAACTGGGTTCGCAACAACTCCATCAGGTGATCAACGCGGTCATAACGCAGCTCGGTCAGGTACTGCGCACCGTGCGACAGCAAGGATACCGATGGCGGGGTTCCCGGTTGCCCGGAATCGGTCAAAAGAAGATTCGGATCATCCAGCTTGAACACATGAAACTCAACCTCAAGACCAGCCACAAAGTCGTAGCCCAGGTCATCAAGCTCGCGCACCGCACGGGCCATGATCTGGCGGGACGACACCGGCGATGGCTGACCATCGGTGCCATAGGCATCACATAAGACCCAGCCGGTTTTATTCGCCCAAGGCAGGATCCGGAACGTGGCCGGATCGGCCACAATCGTGAAGTCAGACGCCCCCTGCAAGCCGGCAATCTGGAACCCGCCGCTGTTGAATACCGGAAACACGGTCTTGTGCGAGGTATCTTTCAACAGCAGGGTTGACGTCAGGTTAACCCCGTCAGACAAGGCCCCTTTGGCTTCGGACGCCACCAGGGTTTTACCCCTCAAAATGCCATGCTGGTCAGGAAAGGCAAAGCGCAGGGTTTCAATTTCGCCGGCATCAATGCGGGCAATCAATTCGGCGGCCTGCGCCTGCTGATCGCTTGTCCAGAGCCCATGCCGATCGACAAAACTTGCCATGGTCAGCCCCCGGCTTTGGGCGCAACACGGGCCGCCGCCCAAGTGCTGGCCTGACGACGGGCAAGATCGGCGTCCTGCCAGTACTGAACCGGCGAAACCCCGGCTTTTTCAATACCATCGATGGACGGTGGCCCACTGAACTGCGACGCCTGATCGGCACTGATCAGCATGGGTGCACTGCCCCCGTCAAGTGTGCTTTCAATGGCTTTGACCAACTGGCGACGATAGGCCACGATGCCCTTGTCGGTTGTCCCCAGATGCTCACGCGTGCGATCTTGTATCGCACCCTGCGACTCAATCGCCCACTGATCGTGCACATTGATGTCAAAACCCATGCCGGTATAGGTTTGCGTGTTCTGCTCGTCGATGTTGTAGCCATAGTTGTTGCGCTTGTTCTTGCGCGACACGTAATCGGGCAGTTCGTACAGTTCAAGCCGCTGCTCGCGCATGCGCTTTTTGTCGACCGGGCCGGTAAAGCTGGTGAAAATGGCATACCAGTAGCAGCTGTAGTCATCGACCGGCACATGCCACTGCGAAATCGTCATTTCTGCGCTCATCGGAATCACGAAGGCCTGCGGGAACACCACGTTGGTGACGCGAACGTGCGTTTGCTGCTCGGGCAACTTGCGCAGCGTGGTCAGGCGCAGGCCATAATCGGTGGCATCCACCGCAATATCGGGCCGGTCGTACTCGCGCAGCACGCGCGTAATGGGCATGTCGGAATCTGCCGACGCACCACGAAACTGCTTGCCGTAGCTTTCAGAAGTGTCTTCGTCCTCAAAGAAACGATGCAGATACGACGCGTGGGCCGGATCCATCCCGACCTCGAGGGCCTGCAACCAGTTACATTCGATCAGGCCCTTGAACGCAAAGGTGTGCGTATCAGGCGCAACAAAACAGTCGAACTCGGGGAATGCCGGTGGCTCGCCTTCGCCAATGTACGCAAAGATAATGCCGCTGCGCAGCACCACAGGGTACGAACGCTGTTTGTAGCGCAAATG
>JBAYOZ010000196.1:0-3968 GCA_041677965.1 Pusillimonas sp. | reverse complement strand
GGCATTGGATAAAACATGTTTCACATAAAGACGGGTTTCTGTAAATGGAATGGTTTCGGCAAAAATGGCGCCCTCGACGGGCCCCAACAGCTTGGAACGCCACTGGACAGAACGACCCGGCCCGGCGTTGTAACCCGCCGTGGCCAGCACCTGGGAGCCGCCCAGGTCTTCAAGAACCATTTTCAGATACTGGGTACCTAGAATGGTATTGGTGTCAAAATCATTGACTGACGACGGGGTGAAGTCGGTCATGCCGATTTTCTTGGCCACCCAGCGCGCCGTTGCCGGCATCAGCTGCATCAAACCCGACGCGCCCACCCTGGAGCGCGCATCGGTAATGAACCGGGACTCCTGCCGAATCAGGCCATACACCCAGGCCGGATCAAGATTGATTTCACGCGCCTTGGCACTGACCCGCCCCTCGAAGGGCGCCACAAAACGCTGTGAGAAATCGGCAACTTGCGCGGTTTGCAACGAGGTATTGACTACCCTGTCGTAAATTTGCTCTTCACGGGCAAGCTCGGCAGCCGCCAGCAACTGGCGATCGGTCATGCCACGCAGCGTGAAGTTCCATTCGGGAACGGCCTCGGGGCGCCAACCCAGATCAAACAGCTTGATCGCGCGTTGCAGGCCGGGATTGGCCCGCGCCTGGGCAAGTTCGTCGGGCGTGACCGGCGATGGACGTGCAGGAACAGTAACCGGCATCCCCTGCTCTTCGTGAGCCAACTGACCGTAAAACCCGTAATCATTCAGGATGGATTTATACAACCCCCTGGCCGCCGTCTCATTACCCTGTGCCGCAACAGAACGTGCGTACCAGTAAACCCAGACGGGTTCCGCCGCCTGACGTGCCGTCATTTTCCGGATGGCTTCACCGACACGCTTCCAGTCAACCGGCACCTGACGCAACTCGGAGCGAACTTCCCAGGCGTGGTTATAGTCAGTTTTTGGCCCCGGACCGGACTCGCGATACCACTGTACCGCCTGCGGTTCAACATTCAGTGCCGACACCAACCCGAACTGACCCCAAACCCATTGAAGGTCTTGTTTGGGTAACACAGAAGCCCATTGCTCTTTGATATAGCGGGTTTCTGCGTCGCGATCTGCGCGTGCAAGACGCGACAATGCGAGTGTCACCAGCTCGATTTCTTCACGGGATTGCGGTTTGCCCTGGGTCGCCAGCCACTGGCGCGGGTTCTTGACAAGCGCCGCGTAAGACTTCATTTGGCCAGCGTTGAACATCAGGGCCGCCAAGCGCTGGGCATCGCCTGTTTTGCTGGTTTCAAGGGTTGCACGCAGCATGGGCTGCAAATGCTTCCAGAAAACCACGTTGCGCTCTACCAGTTCATCAAGCAGCATCCAGCACGTACTGACTGGCTTGAAGGTATCAACCGCCTGCTGCGCATTCACGGGCTGCCCTGACATTTGCCGCGCCAGCAACACGGCACAGTCGACCAATGACGAACTGGCAACAACAGGCGCGAGCGCCAAGGCTTGCCGGTAATCACCGGCACGCGTGGCGGCGATGATCCAGTCGGCCCTGACCCGGTCAGCCAGGTAGGCGTCTTGATTCGTTGCCATGAACTGCTTCAGGCGTTCGGTGGGCACCGGCGAGGTCGGGTCATGGAGCTGGCGCCGCAAGGCCCAGTACTCGGCGTACGAACCCAGCAGCGGGTCTTGACGCGCCACCGGCACCAATGATTCAAGCTTTTGCCATTGTTTGGCCTGCATGGCATCGCGCGCGTCGATAACCGCCTGCAGTGCTGCCGCAGCAGCGGCGCTGTCCAGCGGGGCGCGCGCAGGAGCGCCAGGGCCTGACAGGCTTGCCACAACCGTTTGCCCGGCACCGGGCTGAACGACCAGCAGATCATCGGTACCCAGGTCGGGACGCGCGGTGATTTCAGACAGGCTGGCGTCGCTTTGCGCTACCGCCGGCAAGGTTCCGCCAGCCGCCAAACCCGCCATACACACAACAGCCGCACCGGCGCGACGAAACGATTTCTGATACCGTTGAACCTGCTGAAATACCATCTTGACCAACCTGAGTGAAAGAATTGCTGCCATGAGCCACAGTATAGAGAATAAGCCCGTCAACTTGCGCGACCAGCTAAAATCATTACGTTCGGCACAAGACCCCGCCGAAACGCAACGCGGTGCGCTGTTGATGCGCGGAAGACTGTTTACATGGCTGGCAACCACACGCGAAGCCATGGCAAAAGCGGGCCGACGCGCCCCGGAAAATATTGCCGCATTCTGGCCCCTGGCTCAAGAGCCAGACCTGGTGCCCCTGCTGCAGCAATGGGCCACCGATGAGCACCTGAACTTGTCATTACCCGTTGTGACAGGGCCGGGCCAACCCCTGGAATTCAGGCGCTGGACCCCGGAAACACCCATGAAGACAGGCGCGTTCGGCATTGGCGAGCCCGATGCCGAACTGGCGCCAAACCCCGATGTGATTCTGGTACCGGTGCTTGGGTTTACCCGACAAGGTGACCGCGTCGGCTATGGCAAGGGCTATTACGACCGCACCCTGGCCAAACTGGATGCCGAAGGCCATCGCTTCATTGCCATAGGTATTGGCTGGGCCTGTGGTGACATTGACCGCCTGCCAGAGGTGAATTACCAGCCCCAGGCTCATGACTACCCGCTGGACGCCATTTTGACCGACAAGGGCTGGGCACTGAAGCTTCCCGACTAAAACCAAAACCAGCTGGCGCGATGCGCCGGCCCGAAGAATACACTGAAGGCTGGCAACACACCGCAATGCGGTCAGGACAGTTTCAGGTTCCTGGCAATAGCCAGGGTAGCCTCGGCATTGTTCAAGGTATAAAAATGCAGGCCCGGCGCACCGCCGTCAAGCAGGCGCTGGCAAAGCCCGCTGATGAAATCGGTACCAAACGCCTTGATCGAGGCCAGGTCACCCTGGTAGTCGGCCAGACGCTGACGAACCCAACGCGGCACTTCAGCCCCACACATTTCAGAAAACCGCAGAAGCTGGACCTGATTGGTGATGGGCATGATGCCTGGCACGATGGGTACAGACACCCCTTTGGCCTTGGCGCGTTCGACAAAGTCGAAGTACGCATCAGCGTTGAAGAAGTATTGGGTGATGGCCGCATTGGCACCGGCATTGACCTTGTTTACAAAATGATCAAGGTCGGCCTGTGCGCTTTTGGCCTGCGGATGCACTTCGGGGTAGGCCGCAACCTCGATGTGAAACCAGTCGGCGGAATGTTCGCGAATGAAACGCACGAGGTCAATGGCATAGTGCAGGTCACCGCGATCGAGCCCCATACCGGAAGGCGGGTCACCGCGCAACGCCACCACACGGCGCACACCGCTGCTACGGTAGGCATCGAGAATTTCGGCAAGCACCTGACGCGACGACGCGACGCACGACAAATGCGGCGCAGCATCGAACCCCAACCCCTGCATGAGACGAACTGCGTCAGCCGTGCCGTCGCGCGTGGAACCACCGGCACCGAAGGTGACACTGACATACGCAGGTTCAAGCACGGTAAGCTGACGCGCCACCTGCTGCAGTTTTTCTTGTGCCGCCGCATCGCGCGGCGGGAAGAACTCTAGGCTTAATGCCTTGGAAGCATTCATTGTGAAATCAACCTGGACAAGAGCCCCGAGACAATGCTGTAGATAAATGCACCCAACAACGCCCACCAAAACCCGTTGACCTGAAAGCCACGCAGGATGGAGCCGGCAAACCAGAATACCAGCGCATTGAGAACCAGCAGGAACAGCCCCAGGGTCACGATAGTGATGGGCAAGGTAAGCAACACCAACAGGGGTTTGACCAGGGTATTCAGCAAACCCAGGACCAATGCCGCAATAAGGGCCGACCAGAAGGAAGCGACCGTGATACCCGGCAAAATATACGCAACGATCAGTAAGGCAACTGCATTGAGAATCCAGATGAGCAAGAGTTCCATGATCAGCCTCTGTTGGTGTGCAGG
>JBAYOZ010000195.1:0-3971 GCA_041677965.1 Pusillimonas sp. | reverse complement strand
TTGACCGGCTCGATATGCTGCGCGAGGTACTGATCGTGAAAGGGGCCTTGCCCTAATGACGGACCCGACACGTTATCGCCCCAAAGTGGGCCTCATTCTGGGCAGCGGCGCGGCGCGGGGCTGGGCCCACATCGGGGTCATACAAGCCCTGCGTGATGCCGGCCTGCACGTCGACATTGTCTGCGGCACCTCCATCGGGGCCCTGGTCGGCGCAGTCTATGCCAACAACCGGCTTGATGCGCTGGATGAGTGGGTGCGTACCCTGTCGGTGCGCGATGTGGTGTCCTTCATGGACCTGACCCTGACAGGCGGGGTGCTCAAGGGTGAACGCCTGATGGCATTTTTCCGGCAACGCTTCCTCGACCGCAACATAGAAGCCCTTGACCTGCCCTTTGGTGCCGTCGCCACTTCGCTGTACGGTGGAACCGAAGTGTGGCTGCGCTCGGGCAGCACCCTGGCCGCCGTGCGTGCCTCTATTGCGTTGCCGGCCCTGTTTGCCCCCGTACGCCACAATGGGCAGATTCTGGTCGATGGTGGCCTGGTCAACCCGGTACCGGTATCACTGGCACGCGCCATGGGGGCCGACATCCTGATTGCTGTCGATCTGAACTCTGATTTGCTGGGACGCCATTTACGCCGCCCGGCAACAGTCAAGGCCGAAGCCAGTCTGCCCGAAACACCAGACACCCATACCAGCACCTGGTTCGACAAACTGCAGAACAATCTCAGCGCCCTGCTACCCGACTTTGCCGACAATGACGATGACAGGCAGCGCCTTGAAATACCGTCAATGCTTGATGTGGTGGCGGCCAGCATCAACATCATGCAAGAGCGCATCACCCGCAGCCGGATGGTGGGCGAACCGCCGCATGTTGTCATCACGCCGCGCCTGTCACACCTGGGCCTGATGGACTTTCACCGGGCCCAAGAGGCCATTACCGAAGGACAGCGTGCCGCACAGGAAGCGCTCAACGACATCCGTGCGTTCGACGTCAAGCTGACCGGCTGACCCATCCACCCAGCTGACAAATTCAACGCACCGCCGCACTGACCCTTCATCATCTGGCTATCTGGCTGCCACCAATATTTCACTGGACGACCGCTTTCAAATTCATTATGGTTTACAACGATTCAATTCCCGGAAACTCAACTTATGCAATCCTCTACTTCTGTCTGCGACTCTGCTGAAAAATATGGCCTGGTCACCCGCGTCCTGCATTGGGGCATGGCCCTGTTGTTCGCCTGGCAATTCACCTCGGCACTGGCCCACATGCTGCTTGAAGACACCGCCATCGATGAGTTTTTCTGGGGGACGCACAAGCCGGTCGGGCTTGTCCTGATGGTGCTTGTCATCATTCGGGCGCTGTGGGGGCTGCTGAACCTGAAGCGTCGCCCTCCAGCCGACAGCGTGGCGGCCGGGCTGGGGCACGTTGGCTTGTATGCACTGATGCTGGTTGTTCCTGCGGTTGCCCTGTTTCGCCAATATGGCTCAGGGCGCAAATTCGAGGCCTTCGGCATGACCATCATGCAAGGCTTTGATGAAAGCCTGAAAATCCAGTGGATGATTGATCTGGGCAGCAACTTTCATAAGATATTGGGCTACGTTTTACTGGCAATGATTGTGGGCCATGTCTTTTTTGCCTTGCGACACCATCTGAAGGGTGAAAAGCACATCACCGGGCGGATGCTTTGAGCCTCATCGGGCTGATGCACAGCGCCCAAGGGGCGCAAAAATAGATTTATGTCATATTTGTGCCAACAGGGCTGAACCCGATCGCTGGGCTTGTTTTACCGGCAACATGTCCACCGACATCCCGTTTAAGCTGCCCTTAATACAACAACCGGCCCCGATTCGGGCACAGCCCTCTGAATATACTAGGGTTTTCCTTGACTTACCCCAGGCATCACGTTACCCTTAAGCAGTAGATGCCCCTTGGGGCAACGTCCAATTAGCAAAGCGCAAGTACCTTCGCGGTGGCTTTGCTGTCAATTTGGGTGCCACACCGCGTGCACCTGCGCTTCGCAGCTCCTGGCTGCGCTTGTTTGTAATCCGTTTAGTTAACGGTTGGTTGCTCCTGTCGGGGCCTGCCACAGGCCGCTTTGCGCAAGGCACGGCGACAAAAATTATTTTTATAAGGAAACTGTACTTATGGCAAAAGAAGAACTACTTGAAATGACCGGCTCGGTAACTGAAGTCCTACCCGATTCACGCTTTCGCGTTACCCTGGAAAACGGTCACCCCATCGTGGCTTACACCGGTGGCAAAATGCGCAAACACCATATCCGCATTCTGGCTGGCGACAAGGTAAAGCTTGAAATGTCACCTTACGACCTTAGCAAAGGCCGTATTATTTTTCGCCACATCGAAGGCCGCCCAGCCGGCACCAGCGCACCGCGCCGCCGCAACTAGGCATTGCGCGCCGTGTGGCGCTGCAGGCCATAACGACTACAGCGGGTTGCTTGCCGGCGTTGCAAAACGCTCAAGCTCGCCCGAGTGGTCGGTAATATCGGCCCAACTGGCCGCGTCAGGAAAATCAATAACCGCCAGCCCTGCCGGTGGAAAGTCATGACGCAGGCGCACCAGCGCATTTGCTCCGCCCCGGCCGATCAGGCGCGAAGCCAGTGCTGAAATACCCGGGTTATGCCCTACCAGCACCACTGTACGGTACTTGTCTGGCGCTGCCCTGACCACCTCAAGCAAGGCACCTACCGCCGCTTCATAAATGCGCGGCTCATATACCGCAGGCACCTGCCCGGGCAACTGTTTCTGAACCATTGCCCAGGTTTCGCGCGTACGCTGGGCCACGGACACAATCGCATGGGCTGGTACCAGGCCTTCCTGGGCCATATAGCCCCCCATCTCGATCGCCTCGTCACACCCGCGCTCTGACAATGTACGATCAATATCTGGCAAACCCTCACGATGGCCCGAGTGGGCATGGCGCAATAAAATCAGACGAAGCGGATCAGACATGGTTACGATTCCTGAAACGTGTAAAAACTCAAACGATAAATGCGGCCAACCTGGCCGCAGCCCAACAGGGCAAATACGGCCAACCAGCATGCAACACACTGCAGGTGAAACAAGCCCTCATGATAACTGGCTTGCCCGACACGCGCTTTGCACATCGATCATTTTATCCGCCAGTAACAGCATCACCGCCGATTCTCGCTGACCAGACCATCAGTGAGCGCCAGTCAAGTAAACTCAAACAGGCCGAACACCACCCTTGGCGTATCGCTGCGCCAGAATGGTATAGCGCTGACCGTCAGGCGCTGCGGCCCCGGAACGGGCCAGCACCATCCGGTCTGCCCACCACACCACCGGCACGGTTAAATGCTGCCGTGGCACCACCACCTTGCGCGCCAGCGTTACATGGGGCCGGAACACAAGACGCTTGTCCCACCAGATGCCTTGCTCATCAAGTGCAGCCCCAAAAATATCGTACAGCGTCTGCAGTGCAAGGGGTATCTGTGACGGCCCTGCCCACGACAACCCGATTCGCCTGAACGCATCCACGCGATCCAGTACCAGCTCAAACGCCGAGAATGGTATAGCCTGCAACAACTGATGAAGTTTTACCTCGTCAGCCTCGGAAACCCCGCCCAGAAAGGCCAGCGTCAAGTGCAGGTCGGCACCATGCGTCAAGCGGCCAGCCGGCAAACGGGCCTGAATCTGCTGAAGCTGCCGGGCCACCTGGGGATTGGGCCACAGGGCAAAAAAATAGCGCGATGAATGCATCGCGCTATTTTGACGTGCTTGAAACAGGTGAGCAAGCCGCGGTCATGATCCTGAAGCCTGCCGGGCACACCCACCGAAAGGCTGACTGCCCTGCCCCCAGACTACGACAGCACGCTGGCAAGCGGCCGGCCGCCCGGCCAAATTACGCCGTTGTTGTCTCGGCTGAGGGTTCTTCAGCCGAGACTGAACTGCGGATCAGGTGATCAAAAGCACCGAGCGCCGCCTTGGC
>JBAYOZ010000194.1:0-3999 GCA_041677965.1 Pusillimonas sp. | reverse complement strand
TTGCAGCGGAGGAAAGTCGGGTGACAGGGTGTGGGTCAAGTCTACGACCTTGAAGTTGCCAGCAGCCAGCTGGGCAAAAGGGTTGGCAGCACTCATGGAAGCTCCTTTAGTTGAAACCTAAATTATCTTGAACTCGCTATTTTGCACGACTTGGTTGAGATTTCAACCAATATTCGCTACCGATTTACCCGAACACACATAAAAAAACGGTATCAGCCGTCCCGATCAGGGACTTGCAGTCGTTTCCCAAATCAGTAACAATCAGCGCATGACGACATTCAGTACACTTAATCAAAAAACTGAAGCCGCCATCAGGATTTGTGCCTGTAGCCAGTCGCTCAAAACTATGGTCCTATAGTGCGGCGGTGCCCGGTTCAAAAGCAATAACCAACCTCCCAGGAGAAGACAATGAAAAAATTCGTTAAAGCGGCTTTGGCCGCCACGTGCCTGATGACCGCCGCGGTCAGTCAGGCGGCTGAACCTTTCAAGATCGGCCTCATCATCCCCATGACAGGGCCGTTTGCATCTACCGGCAAACAGGTTGAAGCTGCTGCGCGTCTGTACATGGACCAGCATGGCGCCGAAGTCGCCGGCCGCAAAATTGAACTGATCGTCAAGGATGATGGCGGTGTACAGCCCGAAGCCACCAAGCGTATTGCCCAGGAACTGGTCGTACAAGACAAGGTTGGCGCACTGGCCGGCTTTGGCCTGACCCCGCTGGCCTTCGCTGCCGCGCCTATCGCAACACAATCCAAGACACCGATGGTCGTCATGGCGGCAGGTACGTCGTCAATTGTTGAAAAGTCGCCGTACATTGTTCGTACATCAATGACCTTGCCCCAGGTTACTGCACCGATCGGCCAGTGGGCAGCCAAAGAGGGCGGCATGAAAACAGCCGTTACCCTGATTGCCGACTACGGCCCTGGCCATGATGCCGAAAAGGTTTTCGTCAAAACCTTTTCTGAAAATGGCGGCAAGATCCTGGCATCGTTGCGTGTACCGATGCAAAACCCCGACTTTTCACCGTTCCTGCAGCGTGTTCGCGACCTGAAACCCGATGCAATGTTCATTTTCGTGCCATCGGGTCAGGGCTCGACCCTGATGAAGCAATTCACCGAACGCAACCTGGCTGGCGAAGGCATCAAACTGATCGGTACCGGTGACGTGCTTGATGACGACCTGTTGCCTTCCATGGGTGACGAAGCTGTCGGCATCATTACCTCGCAACATTATTCAACAGCTCACGATTCGCCAGAAAACAAGGCCTACGTCGAAGCCTTCAAGAAATTCACCAACAACAGCATGCGCCCCAACTTCATGGCCATTGGTGGTTACGACGGTATGCACCTGATCTATGAAGCCCTGAAAAAAGCCGGCCCCAACGCCACAGGCGACCAGATCCTGGCAGCCATGAAAGGCATGGAATGGGTCAGCCCACGTGGCCCGGTCAGCATCGACCCGGAAACCCGCGACATCGTTCAAAACGTTTACATCCGTAAATCTGAACGCCTTGCCGACGGCCAGATCTACAACGTAGAGTTTGACACCATCGAGAAGTTCAAAGACCCCGGTGTCAAGTAAAAAGAAGTAAGCCACTCCCTTTCAGGCCCTTAACGGGGCCTGTTTTTATTGGTTAGCATATGATTAACACCTGATTAGCCGTACGACAACCCGCCTTCACGGAAACTTGTTATGCAACCTGGCAACACCATCGACACCTGGGGTATGATTCTGGCCGACTTTTTCAATGTCATGCCTAATTCGCTGTGGCTCGAAGACTACAGCGCCTTGTTCGATCTGTTCAACCAATGGCGTGCCGACGGCGTAACTGATCTGCGCCAATGGCTCACCGAAGACAACCGACGGGTGGCCGCGTGCTCGGCGTGCATCAAGGTCTTGCGTGTCAACCAGAAAACCCTTGAGCTGCTCAAGGCAACGTCTTACGAAGAGTTGGCCGCCCGTCTGGGCGATGTGCTTCGCGACGACATGCTCGAGGCGCACATCGAAGAGCTGGAGCAGCTTTGGCAGGGCAGCGAGCACTTTGAAAGCAAAAGTGTGAATTACACCCTGGAAGGCGACCGTCTTGACGTCCTGATCAAAGCCGTGGTGCTGCCCGACCACGAAAAGCGTTGGGACCGCGTACTGGTCTCTCTGGATGACATTACCGAACTTGAACAAGCGCACAAGCAAGTGGCCCGCCAGGAACGCTACGCCACAGGCATTTTTGAACACGCGCCAGTCTCGCTCTGGGTCGAGGATTTTTCAAAAATAAAGTCATTGCTCGACGAGGTGCGAGACCGGGGCATTACCGACTTTCGCACATTTACCGATGTTCACCCCGAGTTCGTTGAACGCTGCATGGCAGAGATACAAGTCCTCGACGTTAATCGCTACACGCTTCAAATGTTCAAGGCCGAAAGCAAAGAGGCGCTTCTGGCTAGCCTGCCCGAGGTCTTCCGCGAAGAAATGCTGCCCCATTTTCGCGAACAGCTTATCGACCTGTGGGAAGGCCACCGGTTCTTGCAGCGTGAAGTTCTGAACCACGCGCTTGACGGCAGCCCGCTGAACATCCACCTGCAGTTTTCCGTATTTTCGGGCTACGAACACACCTGGGGCAAAGTGTTACTGGCCCTGACCGACATTACCGCCCGCAAGAAAGCAGAAGCCTACCTTGAATATCTGGGCAAGCACGATGTGCTGACCAAACTGAAGAACCGTGCTTTCTACGTTGACGAACTGACCCGCCTGGAACGAAAAGGGCCGTTCCCGGTCACAGTCATCATGATTGACCTGAACAACCTGAAAGAAATAAACGATGTCCAGGGCCATGGCGCCGGAGACGACCTGCTGCGCCGCACCGGCGAAGTTCTGCAGCAGGCCACCGGCAAGAACTGCACCGCCATGCGTATCGGTGGCGACGAATTTGCCATCCTGATGCCAGGCGCCAGCGCCGAAGCCCGCGATTTGCTGCTGGCAAACCTGGCCAAGGTCACCGAGCTGAACAACCAGTTTTACACCGGCCCTGCACTGCAGATGGCAATTGGCTGGGCCGTCTGCCGCCAGGGTGAACGCATAGAAGATGCTGTACGCCAGGCAGACCACCTGATGTACGAAAACAAGCGCAAATTCTATGAAGAAAACGCCTGAGCCAAGCCATTACAGAGGGTGGGTGGCGCACCGAAAAACTGCCAACCCGCCCGTTTTACCCCCTCTTTCGGAGTCTTTGCATGACCATAATTTCCATGTTGATCAACGGCAAGAAAGTTCCTGCCAGCAATGGCGCCACATTCGAGCGCAAAAACCCGCTGGATGGCAGCGTGGCCACAACCGCACCGGCAGCAACTGTTGAAGACGCCATTGCCGCTGTTGAGGCGGCATCAAAAGCCTTCCCCGTCTGGTCGGCCATGGGCCCTGGCGAGCGTCGCGGTTTGCTGCTGAAGGCCGCACAGGCCCTTGAGGCACGCACCGACGACTTCATCAAGGCAGTTGCCGAAGAAACCGGTGCGTCAGCCATGTGGGCCGGATTCAACGTGCATCTGGCCGCAAACATGCTGATCGAGGCCGCGGCACTGACCACCCAGATCAATGGCGAAATCATTCCCTCCGACGTACCAGGCAATCTGGCTATGGCCGTGCGCCAGCCCGCCGGCGTCGTACTGGGCATGGCCCCCTGGAACGCGCCCGTCATTCTGGGTACCCGCGCCATTGCCGTACCCCTGGCCTGCGGCAACACCGTGGTCATGAAAGGTTCTGAGCTGTGCCCGGCAACCCACGGCCTGATTATCGAAGCCCTTCAGGAAGCTGGCCTGCCCGAAGGCGTTGTCAATTTCGTGACCAATGCGCCGGCCGATGCCGGCCCTGTTGTTGAAGCCATGATTGCCCACCCTGCCGTGCGCCGCGTCAATTTCACTGGTTCAACCCGTGTTGGCAAAATTATTGCCATGGCCTGCGCCAAGTACCTCAAGCCGGTTGTCCTGGAGCTGGGCGGCAAGGCCCCCC
>JBAYOZ010000193.1:0-4001 GCA_041677965.1 Pusillimonas sp. | reverse complement strand
TGACAATGATGGCATCGCCCCGGGCGTGCTCAATACCTGCCGTCAGGGCCGCTTCCTTGCCAAAATTCCGGCTCAGGCGCACCGCCCTGACCCCCGGCACACGCTGTGCCAGATCAACCAGATACTGGCCGCTGCCGTCCGTACTGCCGTCATCTACCAGTACCAGCTCATAACGAACCGGCAGGGGGCCAACAAAGAAACGTCAATAAAACATCAAGAAAACATCAAGAACCTGCAGCCAGGAAAAACCGCATGAAAGGTACGTCTGAAATGCCTGTTTGCAAACCTTGTATACGTCACATAATTCCATTATGCTTTTCTATTCGTAACCAAAAAGCGCGGCAGAATCATGCTGTGCTGTGTGGCGTTGCCCGTCACGCCCCGGGAAGTTCAACCCCCTATTCAACAGGACCACCGCCATGACTGCCCAAAACGAACCCACTGAATCCCCTGAAACGGTCGAGCAAGACCAGGCGCTTGAAATCGTCAAGCCCACCGTCGACCTTGATGCGGCCAATGCGCAGGCCGAGCAAATCATCAAACGTCAGGTGAAGTGGGCAGCGGCAGCGGCCATCGTACCGATCCCGCTGCTTGATCTGGCGGCACTGGCCACAGTCCAGGTCAAAATGATCAAAAACATCGCGCAATGCTATGGTGCCGACGCCAGCGAAAGCTCGCTCAAACCTTTGGTGGCCTCATTGCTGGGCACGTTGGGGGCCGCCGGCATCAGCGGCGGTCTACTGGGCTCTTCAGCAAAAGTCGTGCCAGTCACCGGCACCATCCTCGGCAGCATCGGGTTTGCCGCGTTTGGTTCTGCTGCAACCTATGCGCTGGGCCGGGTCTTCGCCTCACACTTTGCCGCGGGTGGAACGCTTGAAAACTTCAGCGCCAGCGCCGCCAGCAGCCGCCTGAAGGCCGAATACCAGAAAGCCCGCACCGAGTAACACCATGATCCTGTCCGTTCTGGCCTACGTACTCCTCAGTCTTGTCGTCGGCTTTGTCGGGCGCAACAGTCGGGTCGGCTTCGTGGGCGCCTTTGTGCTGTCGCTCCTCCTGACCCCCATCATCATGGGGCTGGCCTACCTGGTGGCAGAGCCCCGCAAGTCACCATGACGGCAGGGCTTGATCTCTATAAGGCCAGTCATGTCTAACCCAGGCAAGCCCCGTCGTACGGGCGCATTTCTGCTAAGGCTGCTGGGCCGCTCAAACCAAAGGGGCGACCAGGCCCCTTTTTCTTTGTCTGCGTTTCTGGACATGTGGCAGCAACAGGGTGCCCGCGGCTTTTTAATGGCCTACGCCGTCTTGTCGGCAGCGGCCGGCACCGGCATTCTGGTTCTGCTCAACACGGAAGCCGAACTGCTCGAAAAACAGGGCTACTCCACCCTGCTCGCGGTGTTTTTCATTGTTTTATTGCTGGTTTACCGGTTCTCGCAACGCATGCTGGTGGCCAATGCGGCCGCCGAAATCGAAGCGTCCTTGCATGAACGGCGGCAAACCATTGTCGGCAAAACCCTGAACCTGTCTCTGCGAGACATTGAAAACCTGCGGGGCGAACGCGTGGTAAACGGGCTGTCGGCGTCATACGACTCGTTGTCACAAGCCGTCGTACCCCTGGTGTCGGGGCTGGAAGGCCTGGTCATGCTGGTATTCATGTATGGTTACCTGCTGTACCTTTCCCCTGCGGCCGGCCTGCTAACCGCGGTGGTGGCCGGGCTTTCTGTTCTGGGCTATTTAAGCCTTAACCGCCAGCTCGACACCACGTTGCGTGAAACCGAAGAAAGCAGCCAGCGCTTTCAAAGCTACGCAACCGCCCTGGTTCAAGGCAACAAAGAACTGCGCCTGAATGCACAGCGCCGTGCCGGGCTTGAACACGACATGGTTGAAACCTCGGGCCTCATGGCCAGAAATCGCTCGACCAGCGCCCATATCCTGGCTCAAATTCTCACCACCGGTACCTCGGTATCGTATCTGCTGGCCGGCAGCGTAGTGTTTGTGCTGCCAATGCTGGCCGACATTCCCGGTGCCGATATTTCACGTATTGTCATGGCCGTACTGTTCCTGATCGGCCCGGTCGGTTCATTGGCAAACAGCATCCAGCACTTTGTCGTCGCCCGGTTCGCCTTGCGCAGCATCGAACAGTTTGAACGCCGCATCGACGAATGCGTCGCTGCCACCCCCGAACACACCGATGCCCCTGCCGCGCCATTTAACGGTTTACAGCTCGCGCATATCGGCTATCAGCATCGGGCCGCACAAACGGGCAACGCTGCCGGGTTCTGCATTGATGACATCTGCCTTGACCTGCACCCCGGCGAAATCGTTTTCATCACCGGAGGTAACGGGTCGGGCAAGACTACCGCCCTGCGCGTGCTTACCGGCCTTTACCCGCGCGACAGCGGTACCATCACGGCACGGGGCACCACCGTACCCGCGCATGCGCCGCAATGGTATTGCAACCTGTTCGCCGGCGTTTTTTCCGATTACCACGTTTTCCCGCGCGCCTACGGGCTTGATGACACCGGGCTTCTTATCCTTGAACAGTGGCTGACACGGCTGGGCATACGCGGCAAACTGCCCGACGATCTGTCAACGCTGGAAACCGAAGCCTTGTCCACGGGCCAGAAAAAACGGCTGGCACTGGCGCTGGCCCTTGCCGAGCAACGCCCTGTGCTGGTGCTCGATGAATGGGCGGCTGACCAGGACCCGGCCACACGCAAGGTGTTCTACACCGAAATCCTGCCCGAACTCAAAACCCAGGGCAAAGCCATTATCTGCATTACCCACGACGACCATTATTTTGATTGCGCCGACCGGCGTTTTCATATGTCTGAAGGGAAAATGACCTTGGTAGATGCCCCATGAACGCCAAACTGAAACACAAACTGCGGCGCCTGACGGCCGGCCTGGTTTTCCTGCTGCTGATCTTCATTTTTCTGGTCATTGTGCTGTGGGATTCCATCGTCAAGACAACGCCGGTTGGCCATGCCAGCGTACTGTGGCACCGCTTTCCGATCAGTGGCGAAAACTCGGTCGGGCCGTTGCGTGAAGGGGTTCACTTCATTCAACCCTGGGACCAGTTCTATACCTACGACCTGCGTCTGCAGACGCGTGACCACGACTTCCAGGTCGTGTCAAAAGACGGCCTGCATTTCAACATTTCACTGACCATCCGCTGGCGGCTGTTCCGTGAAAAGGTCGTTTTGCTGAACCAGACCATGGGGCCCGACTACGTCAACAAGCTGCTGGTACCCAAAGTGGGCTGGGCAGCCCGGCGTGTGGTGGCGCGTTATTCTGCCGAAGCGCTGTTCACGGAAAAACGTACCGAAGTGCAGGAACTGCTGTACGAAATGATTACCAGCGGTTCACCCGAAAACGGCATTGCAGCCGAACCACCCGGCAAACGTGACCCGGATGATGTTCTTGAACTGGTCGATGTCCTGATCCGTTCTGTTGAACTGCCACCACAAATTCGCAAGGCGATCGAGAACAAGCTGGAACAGGCCCAGATCGTTGAAGAATACCGCTTCATCGTCAAGCGCGAAGCGCTGGAATCCGAACGCAAACAGATTGAGGCCGAAGGTATCCGCAACTTTCAGGAAACCATTGCGCCGGCCATTTCAGACAGCTATCTTAAATGGCGCGGTATCGAAGCCAGCCTTGAACTGGCGAAATCACCCAACAGCAAAATCGTGATCTTCGGCAACAGTGAAAACGGGCTGCCGGTCATCTTTGATGCCACCGACAAGAACGCTCCCGCCGTCAACCTGCCCGGCATGACAGGGGCCGGCACGGCAACCCCTGCCGGCAAAGACAGCCAGCAAGTCTACGACGCATCATCAAAAAACAAACCAGAAGCGGGCAAAGGATCGGCAGCCATGCAGCCTGAGCCGCCGGCGATGCCCAACCTGGCCGACGGCATGCCACCCGTGCCAGGCCCCATGCGCGGCTATAAAGACGATGGCCCAAGCCACCGCTACCCGACCGCACGTCCGCACGAAAGG
>JBAYOZ010000192.1:0-4002 GCA_041677965.1 Pusillimonas sp. | reverse complement strand
TCGATGGCCGCGCAAACCGCCACCACCGGTGCGTTTTCAGCCTTGGCATACTCTTGAACTGCCGACAGATGAGGGTTGTTTTCAAAGCCGCCCTCGACGACGTTGGCCACATACATGCTGGGCTTGGCCGTAATGAAACACAAGGGTTTGAGCAATGCCATTTCTTCGGCATCAAGACCCAGTGCGCGAATCGGGCGAGCCTCGTTCAGCGCAGGGATGACCCGTTCAAGCAGGGCCACCATTTTGGCAGCGTCTTTGTCGCCGGCACGGGCTGTTTTCTGATGACGCAGCAACGCTTTTTCGGCTGCGGCCAGATCGGCCAGCGCCAGTTCTGTGTCAATGACCTGAATATCAGAGATAGGGTCAACCCGGCCGGCAACGTGAATGACATTGTCATCTTCAAAACAACGCACGACATGCACGATGGCGTCAGTTTCACGGATATTGGCAAGGAACTGGTTACCCAGACCTTCACCCTTTGAAGCCCCGGCCACCAGACCGGCAATATCAACGAACTCGACGACAGCGGGCAACACACGCTCGGGCTTGACGATTTCGGCGAGGGCATCAAGACGGGGATCGGGGACCTCGACGACCCCTACGTTGGGCTCGATGGTACAAAAGGGATAGTTTTCGGCAGCAATGCCTGCTTTGGTCAGCGCATTGAACAGAGTAGATTTACCGACGTTGGGCAAGCCAACGATGCCACATTGCAAAGCCATGAGAATCCTGTAGTTGAACAATAAACAATCTATTTTAACGTGGTGAACCTGACAGGGATGACAGGATCAGCCACACAACAAGCAACGGGCCGGCATTGAAAACAGCATGCAGGGCAACCGCAGCCCCGAAGCCCCGGCGCACACGGATCCAGGCCAGTACCAGACCGGTTAGCCATTGGGGTAATACCAGCAAGGGCAAGGCCCAGAATGGCGTTGCTGAATGCGAAAAATTAGCCAGATGAATGGCCGCAAACGCCAGACACGACACATGCACAACCCAGAAAAAGCAGCGTCGATAGTGGCGGCGGATGTGCCAGGAGCACATTGCCGAATGCGGCTGCCATGACGAAGGGGCTGTCCGGCGCAAAGCCGCCGACCGGTAAGGCCACCAGCTGGCCAGGACAATAAGCCCGACCAGGGCCAAGGTTAGCGCGCCCGGCCCGGCCAGCAAGGCAACCAGGGCGGCGGGCACAAGCCAGACCCCCACAGAAAGACGCCTGAGACCATAGCGAAACACCAGTTCTTCGACCAGAGGCGCCCAGAGCACAGCGTGCAACCACGGCAAGTTGTCGAGCTGCAGCCGATGCTGCGCACCTGACATCCCTGCGGCCGCAATGGCAATAGGGCCCAGCACCAGGGCATTGACTGCCCACAAAAGCCCTGCCCATTGCAACAGGCGCCCTATGCGCAACACCGGGAACCAGTCGGCATGCCAGCTATCACGCGCTGCCCGAACAGGCAAACGTCGAAAGTCCGGGCGCAACAGGAACCGGAAAAAATCCCGTAACTCGAGCCCGAATGACGGCAAGCCAGCCTGTAGCGAACTAGCCACTGTTGGCCTCGTGCAATTGGTTCATGGCCTGCGGATAACGCCCGTCAAGCAGTGCGGGCAGCACCGCACGACATCGTTCGAGGGCATGATCGATGGCATCGAACTCTTCGCGCCGGGGTGGATTCAAAACAAAAGCCGCCACCTGCTGCGCAAGCCCAAGCGAACGCGGGTGACCAATGCCAATGCGCAAGCGCCAGAAATCAGGCGTACCAAACACCGACTGAATGTCGCGCAGGCCGTTGTGCCCGGCATGACCGCCACCTTGCTTCAGCTTGACGCTACCCGGCAATAAATCAAGCTCGTCATGCAAAACCAGCACCTCAGGTGGCGTCAGCTTGTAAAACCGCATCAAGGCGCCCGCTGCCTGCCCGGAACGATTCATGAAGGTAGTCGGCTTGGCGATGATGAGCTGATCTGCACCTACCCGTGCCTTGGCTACCCACGCAAAAAAGGCTTTTTCCAGTGTAAAACTGGCGTGCAAGTCATCAGCGATCTGGTCAGCCAGCCAGAACCCGGCATTATGGCGTGTCTTTTCGTATTCTTGCCCGGGATTACCCAGGCCAATGATCATGCGGATGGATGGTTTCATGCGACTGGAACAAAAGAATAAATAAGCTGCAGTACTGTGGCACCACAGAAGCGCCAAGACACAATGAAATCATGCTGGCTGGCAAGCAATGCACAGAACAGAATGATAGTGCGCACACGCTGATATTGCCTGAAAAACAAAACCCCTGGCGGCTTAACCGGCAGGGGTCGATACGAAACCGGGCAGAACGTCGTACCCGGCATCGCGGCTGAGCCAGCGTAATTACTGGGCGGCGTCTTCAGCGTTGTCGGCAGTTGCACCACCTTTGGTCATGGCGATGGCCAAGGCAGGATTGGCATCACCACCGTGAGCCACAAACGTTACACCGATCGGCAGTTTGATGTCGGCCAGGTGAACGATTTCACCGGCAACCATCGAACCGAGATCAACCTCGATGAACTGCGGCAGGTTGGCGGGCAAGCAGCTGATTTCGATTTCGTTCATGACATGGCTGATCAACGCACCACCCAGCTTGACTGCCGGCGATGTGTCACCGTTCACGAAATGCAGAGGCACTTTGGTCGTGATGAAATGCTTGGCATCAACGCGCTGGAAGTCAACGTGCAGCACCAACTGCTTGAAGGGGTGCCACTGAACCGCACGCAGCAGAACTTTTTGCGAGTTACCGGCCAGATCCATATCGAGAATGGAGGCGTGGAACTCTTCTTTGCGCAGTGCGTGATAGATTTCGTTGTGGTCGAGCTCGATGTTCAGGGGGGCTTCGGTGCCGCCGTAAACAATGGCGGGAACACGACCGGCGTTGCGCAGGCGGCGGCTCGCACTCGTACCCTGGACGCTACGCAATGTTGCTGTGAATTTCATGGATGGAACTCCGGAAACAAGGGGCATTTCGCCCCGTTAATAAACAGCCCGAAGGCTGCACACCACTGCGGGTCGCCGCGACCAGCTGACCCACAGTAAAAAAATTAATCGACGAACAGCGAACTGACCGATTCAGCGTTTGAAATACGCAGAATGGTTTCACCCAGCAGCGATGCGCAGGACAACTGGCGGATTTTGCCGCAATTACGCGCCGCTTCAGACAGCGGAATGGTGTCGGTAACGACCAGTTCGTCGAGATCGGATGATGTAATGCGCTCTACGGCCTGACCCGACAACACCGGGTGGGTACAGTAGGCGTAAACACCCAGCGCACCACGCTCTTTGAGCGCCTGAGCCGCCTTGCAAAGGGTACCTGCCGTATCAACCATGTCATCCATGATGATGCAGGTACGGCCTTCGATTTCGCCGATGATATTCATGACCTCGGACACGTTGGCGCGCGGACGGCGTTTGTCGATGATGGCCAGATCAGCTTCGAGTTGCTTGGCCAATGCACGGGCACGAACCACACCACCGATATCGGGGGATACGACCACAACATCTTTGTAGTTGCGACGCCAGATGTCGCCCAGCAAAATGGGGCCGGCATACACGTTGTCGACGGGGATATCGAAAAAACCCTGGATCTGGTCAGCGTGCAGGTCCATCGTCATGACGCGGTCTACACCTACCACCTGAAGCATGTTGGCAACGACTTTGGCGGAAATGGAAACACGGGCAGAACGTGGGCGGCGGTCTTGGCGTGCATAGCCAAAATACGGCAATGCGGCAGTAATGCGACCGGCCGACGCACGACGCAGGGCATCGACCATGACCATGATTTCCATGAGGTTATCGTTGGTGGGCGCACAGGTGGGTTGCAATACAAAAACGTCTTTGCCCCGAACGTTTTCGTTGATCTCTACCATGACTTCACCATCAGAGAAACGACCTACGGTCATTTTCCCGAGGGACATATCGAGGTGGTTGACGACGTCGACGGCAAGGCGGGGATTAGCCGTGCCGGTAAAGATCAT
>JBAYOZ010000191.1:0-4002 GCA_041677965.1 Pusillimonas sp. | reverse complement strand
GGGCGCAAGGCGAACGTGACGCTCTTCCACACTGCATTCAAAGACAAGCTGAATACGTATAACGTGCCCAATTGCCGTGCCAATAATGTGCCTGGTTGTCTGGATTTGGGTAATTGGCGGCGCAGGGGCGTTCCCGTTGAAACGTTTGTCGCTCAGGAAAATGTCGATGAAGCGACGATTCGCGGTATTGAACTCGGTGGGGCACTGCCCGTTATTGACGGTCTGGTGTTCAGTGGCAACTACACGTTTACCGATGCCAAACGCGAAAGTGGTGCCAGCGAGGGTCAACCGTTGAACAGCGATGCACGCCATCGTCTGAACATGCGTCTTGATTGGAAAATTAATACTCAGGCCTCTGCGTGGTTGCGTGCAGAGTACCGCGCCAAGCAGTATGCCCAGATCAATGCTCAAGGCAAACAAGAGTTCTACAACCCGTACTGGCTGTTCGGTGTCGGTGGTTCGTATCAGGTTAACAAGAACTTTGCTTTGAACGCGTCAATCGAGAACCTTTTCAACAAGAAGTTTGTCAATTACGGCAGCTACTCGACAACCGGAGCTCCTGGTTGGGGTAACGCCTATTACAAAATTCAGGAAGGTCGTCGTTTGTGGCTGTCAGCAACCATGACGTTCTGATCCCTGTCCTGATGCCGTCAGGTGGCAGTAATCCTTGGGGTTCTTTCGTCTGACAAATTGACGCCAATGCCCCCGCATCTGTTGCAATTGTGGGGCATTGGCGTTTGTGCGCATACGCAAACGTCATGGCATCTGCTACGCTGATTCCCCGGTAATAATACATGGCAAGAAATCAAAAATGCTTGCAAAAGCACGTGGGCTGACGGTATGGGTTGTCATGGCACTACTGTTTGCAGTGGTGTCCAGTGCTCACGCCCGCCCGTTGGTTATCCAGCTCAAGTGGCTGCACCAGTTTCAGTCGGCGGGGTTGTATGCGGCCCTTGAAAAGGGGTATTTTGCTGACGAGGGGCTTGATGTTGTCCTGCGCGAGCGCGATCCGTCCAGGAATATGGTTACCGAGGTGCTCGATGGGGCAGCCGATTACGGGGTGGCCGATTCAATCTTGTTGATGCACTACGCTTCAGGTCAGCCGGTCGTTCTGGTCGCTGCTTTTTTGCAGCACTCGGCGGGGGCGATCATGACCATGGGCAATTCGGGGTTGGTTGCTCCTGCCGATCTGGTGGGGCGCCGGGTCGCGTTTTACGATAACGACTCTGATGGCATCGACGTGCTGGCCATGCTGGCCTCGCAAAAAGTGCTTGATCAAGGGCTGGTCAGGGTGCCTTGGGCAGAGCGCATGGAGCGCCTGGCCTCGGGCCAGATTGATGGCGTGGCCATTTACCTGACCAATGAACCGTTTGTCATGGCCGAACGCGGGCACAAGGTCAACCTGATTACGCCGCGCCATTTTGGCATCGATTTGTATGGCGATATGCTGTTTACCTCCCAAGCCGAGGCATTGGCGAACCCTCAGCGTGTCGAGGCAATGCGCCGGGCCGTGGTGCGGGGTTGGCATTACGCGCTTGACCACAAAGAAGAAATCGTCGACCTGATTCTGCAGAAGTACAACACCCAGAACAAGTCGCGTGACGCCTTGTTGAACGAAGCGCGCGCGCTTGAGGTCCTGATCGATCGCTACACGACCCCGTTGGGGGAAATCAACCCGCAGCGTGTGAACTTCCTGTATGCCAGGTTGCGTGACCTGAAACTGGTACACGGGGCCGGAAGCCAGCCGTTGGCACTGGTTTTCCAATCTCAGCCACGTACCACCACACTGGATCTGACCGCTCAAGAACGGCGGTTTCTGGCCGATATCAAAACCGTTCGCTATGCCATTGACGAGGCTGGCTGGCCACCGTTCGAGTTTCTGGGGGCTGATGGGCGTGCCCAGGGGATAGCCTCTGATTATCTCGATCTGATTGCTCAGCGGCTGGGTATTACGTTCGAGCGGGTCAGCATCGCTGACTGGCAGGCCGCCCTTGACGCGGTGCAGGCCCGCGCCGTTGATCTGTTGCCGTCAGCGGCAGAAACCCCCGATCGCAAACGATACATGGGGTTTACCAACCATTACGTCACCTCGCCGATGGTCATTGTGTCGCGCGGTGACGTTGATTTCATTCCCACCATCGCACAGTTGGTGGGTTTGCGTGTCGGGGTGGTCAAAGGCTATGCCTCTGATGAGCTGTTGACGCGGTTTCACCCGGATGTCGCCCTGGTCCGGTATGGCAGTACGCTGGAGGGTCTTCGTCACCTGGCGGCCGGTGAAGTCGACGTATTTGTCGATAATCTTGCCGCCTCCATTCACATCATTAAAACCCATGGCTTGGCTAATCTTAAAATTTCCGGTCAAACACCCTATGACTTTGACCTGACCATGGGGATACGCAATGACTGGCCCCTGCTGATCAGTGCCGTCAACAAGGTGCTGGCCAGCATGACGGTGCAAGAGCACAACGCCATTTATGACAAGTGGGTTGACCTGCCGGTTGCCTCGCCATTTCCGTGGGCGCGTGTCTTGCCCTGGCTGACGGCACTGATACTGACCGTAGGGGTATTGCTGGCGTATTCAGTGCGTATGAAGGTCATGAACCGCCGGATCCAGCACACCAACGACAGCCTGCGCCAGGCCCAGCAAGCCCTGCGTGACAAGAATGCCCAATTGCTTGAGGCCTCAATACGCGACAAACTTACCGGCACGTTCAATCGTCATCATCTGGATGCTATTCTGGGCAAAGAGTTCGAGCGCTACCAGCGCTATCACTGCCCGTTTTCTATCGTGATGTTTGACCTGGATCACTTCAAGCGGGCCAATGATCAGTTTGGTCATCAGGCCGGCGACGAGGTCTTGCGCCAGTTCTGCACCATCGTGCTTCAAACCATCCGTCACAGCGACACTTTTGGGCGTTGGGGGGGTGAAGAGTTTTTGTTGATTTGCCCAGAAACCAGTGCACAACAGGCGCTGGTGGTGGCTGACAAGGTCAGGCAGGCGGTTGAAACCGCTACCCTTTATCCGGGCCTGAGGCAAACCGTCAGTGGTGGCGTCAAGGAATCAACCGGATGTCGCTCTCTGGATGAGCAGATTTCGGCGGCCGATAACAAACTCTACGAGGCCAAGCAGGCCGGGCGAAACCGCATCATGGTGTAGCGGGGCCCGCCACGCAGGCCCGCAGTTTTTCAACGCCAAGATCTTATCGGGTTACGCCTGTTGCCGCCGGACTGGGGCCGACAGGCGCCAGGTCGGGCCGTTCGGCTTCGTTGCCAAACACATGCAGCGTCTGTGTCGGGAAAGCAATTTCTGCGCCGTTGGCCGCAATGATATCGCTGATTTTCAGCATGACATCTTGCTTGATTTCATGAAACAAAACCCATTGTGTGGTTTTTGTGAAGGTGTAGATCATGATGTTCAGTGACGACGTGCCAAACCCGTTAAAGTTTACGATCAGGGTCTGGTCGTTGTCAATATCCGGGTGGTTGCGCAGCATGGCTTTGATATCGTCCACGACCTTTGCTGCAACCGAAATATCGTTGTATCGTATCCCCACAGTTTCGGAAATTCGGCGGTTCGTCATGCGCGATGGGTTCTCGACTGAAATCGACGTGAAAACAGCATTCGGCACATAAAGGGGGCGTTTGTCGAAGGTGCGGATGCGGGTCAGTCGCCAGCCGATTTCTTCAACGGTGCCTTCGATGTTGCGGTCGTTTGAACGAATCCAGTCGCCCACGGCAAACGGGCGGTCCATATAGATCATCAGGCCCCCAAAGAAGTTGGCCAGCAGGTCTTTGGCGGCGAAACTGACGGCTAGACCGCCAATGCCCCCGAACGCCAGAAGCCCCGAAATGGAAAAGCCCAGGCTTTGCATGCCTACAAGAACGGCGGTAATCAGGACGGAAACGCGCAGCAGTTTACCGATGGCGTCTACCGTTGTGACGTCTACGGGCTCATTGCCGGCCCTGCGTTTTGCGATGAGGCCGTTTTGTACGTTGCCAATG
>JBAYOZ010000190.1:0-4031 GCA_041677965.1 Pusillimonas sp. | reverse complement strand
GCGACCCCGACCATCGACGTTCGCCCAAGGTCACCACGCAACCGCCCGCTACACCACGACTCCATTCGTCTGACCGAAACATTTCCGGTGTTTACCCCCTGCCCGCACGGGCTTGAGGAAGCCCTGGCTGCCGAACTGGTTGCCCTTGGATTTGATGATGCCCGCACCGACCGGGCAGGTTGCCGGCTGACGACCGACTGGAACGGCATATTGCGCGTTAACCTGTACTCGCGCCTGGCAACACGTGTGCTGGTGCAGGTGGCGCATGCGCCCGTACGCACCGAAGACGACATTCTGGAATTGGCGGCCAGCACCCCCTGGGAGCGCTGGTTTGGTGCCGAACAAACCCTGCGGGTTGACACCTCGGCCATTCGCAGCCCCATGCAAAGCCTGCAGTACTGCAACCTGCGCGCCAAAGACGGCATCTGTGACCGCCTGCGCGACCGCGAAGGGGCGCGCCCAGATATCGACACGGTTCGACCCGATGCGCGTGTTCACCTGTTCCTGGATGAAACCACAGCCACCCTGTATCTGGACACTTCGGGCGAATCGCTGTTCAAACGGGGCTGGCGTCTGGACAAGGGTGAAGCCCCCATTCGTGAAAACCTGGCGGCTGGCCTGCTGGCCTTGTCCGGGTGGGACCCTGCCGCCCCGCTGCTTGACCCCTTCTGCGGCAGTGGCACCATTCTGATCGAGGCGGCCTGGATTGCCCTGGGTGTACCTGCCGGTATCTGGCGGCCGTTTGCCTTTGAACGCCTGCGCAACCACGACGACCGGCGCTGGAAAGACATCAAGACGGATGCCCGTGCCCGCATTGCCACGCGTCTTGATACACCATTGGTGGGCTGCGACATCAACCCGCATGCCATTGAAGCGGCCCGCAACAACATGGAGCGTGCCTGGCTGACCCCCGGTACCATTCGCTTTGAAGTCGCCGACGCCCGCCATGTTTTGCCGCCAGCCGGCAACGGCTGGCTGGTTACCAACCCGCCTTATGGCGAACGCCTTGACGAAGGGGACGACACCCTATGGCAAGAATGGGCGCAAAACCTCAAGCAAAACTACAGCGGCTGGAACGTCAGTGTCATTTCAAGCGACCTCGATTTACCGCAAAAGATGCGTTTGAAGCCGCGCCGCCGCTACCCCCTGCATAACGGGGCGCTGGACTGCCGCCTGTTCATGTTCGACATGGTCAAAGAAAGCTATCGCAGGGAAAAAAAGTGAACTCACGTTTGTTTTTGTGATTCTGGCACCACACGCTTCAGCTGTTTTTACAACCTTCAGCGAATAAGCTTGCAAATGGCCTAGGGTTTTCCCTATAATAGGGTTAACCCTGAACGAAACGTTCAATTTACTCTAAAGGCCACATCATGAACCAACTGCACAGCGATATCCGTCTTACCGATGAACTCGAGCGCAAGCTTATGCAAGCTGCCATCGAAGATCAAATGCGCATCAAGCCCGGTAAAGCGTTGAAGAAATTGTTCGTGAAGCTTGGCGGCAAGTCAGCCAAGGCAACACCCGCAAAAAGCCACAACGGTGGCACTGTTGGTTCTGCTGCCTAAGCAAACCGCATACGACGGACCAGGCCCGGGCAGGGTAGAATCTGCCCTTCCCTTGCTAGGCCCTCGACACAAAAAAGCCGCATATGCGGCTTTTTTGTTTGGTGCGTCACCAACGAACCCACACACAATCGGCGATAATGACGTCACCTCATTTTTGATCCCTGGCCGTTTTGCAATGCCCAAAAAAAGTCGTCCTGCGCCGCTAGCGGCCCCTTCGCCCGCCACATTGCTTGACAAGACCACACCGAACCGGTTGCGCCGGTTTGCCTGCATGATGTATGAAGGCGTGTTGCTGTTCGGCGTGATCTTTCTGGCTGCCTACATATTCGACACACTGACCCAAAGTCGTACCGGGCTGACCTTCAGGGCCGGGCGTCAGGCCGTCGTCTTTATAGCCATCGGCATTTATTTTCTGGCCTGCTGGCGATATGGCGGGCAAACCCTGCCCATGAAAACCTGGAACGTACGCCTGATCGACCGTGATGGCAAAACACCGCCATTCATGCGTCTGGTGCTTCGTTATTTGCTGGTTTGGGTTGTGCCACTGATTTTTGCCGGCATCATCTGGCTGCTGGTTCAGCTAACCAGCTACAGCTCAATCTATATGCTGATCGTGTTCGCCCCGTTCACGCTGTTCTTCTGGACCTGGTTTGATCCCGACAAGCAGTTTTTGCATGACCGGATGCTGGGTACGCGCCTGATATCCGTATAAACCCTAGGGGTGGACGTTTATACGCCCAAAACATTGCACATCAGCGCCGAGTCGTTCATGCTTGCATCGGTAAAAGCAACCAGACCGCTTCCGATGACGTATCAGGTATTAAAACGACTATGAACGACCAGTATCCGGCGCTGTACGCTTCTTTCAGGTGGCATGTTCCCGCCCATGTCAACATTGCGCACCTGTGCATTCAGCGCTGGGCCAGCAACCCTATGCAGGGTCGCAAGCCGGTTATATTTTCACATAACGAATTCGGCGAAGCCCGGCGTTGCAGCTACGGCGAACTGGCTGACACCACCGGAAAACTGGCGGCGGGCCTGCGCAAAATGGGCGTCTTGCCTTCCGATCGCGTGGTTATTTCAATGGCACAAGGCCCCGAACTGGTTGCTGCCTGCATGGCAGTTCTGGCAGCCGGCGCTGTCGTCGTCCCGCTATCGCCTGTGTTAAATGCCCAGCAGGTTACCGCCCGTGTCATTGACGCCCAGGCCAAAGTCGCCATTGTCGATGCTGCCAATGTTCCAGGTATTGTTCACGCCCAGTCGGTTTACCCTGCGTTGGCCCAGATTATTGGTTATGGTTTCAAGCATGAAGCCACACTGTCGTGGTCCAGCCTGCTGGCCCGTCAGCCCGCCGCATTCAATATTGCCGACACCACAGCACAAAGCCCGGCCTTCCTGTTCTATCCGCTGGGTGCTGACGCCCCCCTGAAAGGGGTTGTATTGCCTCATAGCGTACTTATCGGGCTGTTGCCCGGTTTTGTCGCATCACAAAACTGGTTCCCGCAGGCCAACGACGTATTCTGGACTCAAGCCCACTGGAGCAGCCCCGAGGGCTTGCTTGAAGGCTTGTTGCCCTGTCTTTATTTTGGTCACCCCATTTTGGTCTTGCCGGGTACTGACACGGTACACCGCACTCTTGAAACGCTGGCGCACTACAAGGTTTCAAATGTCTGTGTGCCATGGTCTTCATTGCGTGCCGTCATGGCCGATATCCCCGACCTTGACGCCACCGCCCTTGCCATACGTGCCATCAGTGCCACAGGCGAGCACGCGGCGCTGCCAGTTGCCGAATGGTTTGAGTCACGGTTTAACCTGATACCCAACGCGATCTGGGGCCGTACTGAAGCAACGGCCGTTATCGGTCATAGTGCGCGCTGGCCTGGGCAGGCTGGCAGCCTGGGGCGCGCCTTTCCGGGGCACCTGGTGTCAGTCATTGACCCCGACGGGCGCATCTGCCCCGCTGGTGTAACGGGTGAAATCGCAGTCAATCGTTTTGACATCCATGGCTTCCCCGACCCGGTACTGTTTTCCGGTTATTGGCACAACCCTGAACTCACCCACGAACACTTCAATCGCGACTGGTTCCTGACGGGCACACTGGCACACATTGACCCTGATGGCTATTTCTGGTTTGACGGGCACACCACTGCCGCACACGACCACCCAGGCAACCCGGGGTCAACCCAGACCAGCACTTGACGGGTTTATTCATTTTTTAACGTTTTCATTGTTACTTATGCCGATCTACAGCCTTAAAGACCTCAGCCCTTCAATTGACCCGGATACCTTCATTTTTGACAGCGCCGACATCATTGGCAATGTCACACTTGGGTCAGGCGTCAGCATTTGGTCAAATGCCAGTATCCGTGGCGATAACGCCGCTATTGTCATTGGAAAAAACAGCAATATCCAGGAAAACTGCGTATTGCACGTCGATGAAGGCATCCCACTGACCATCGGTGACCG
>JBAYOZ010000189.1:0-4059 GCA_041677965.1 Pusillimonas sp. | reverse complement strand
CAGCGCCGCCCGTTGCGGGCCTTGCCTTTTGGCGACCTCATTTTTGAAGTTGCTGTAGGTTGTGCGCAAGGCAAGCTCACCCAACGCACGAGCCACCTCTTCACGCGGCGCAGTGGCCCGAAATCGGTAATCGGTGCCAATGCCGGCTTCGGTCGCTCCAAGAGTCGGCAGAACGGTGCGGCGCAGGTTGTCCAAGTCAGCGGCCACGCGAGCGCGTACCGTCAGTGTGCCGCGCGCCGCATCGCCGGGTTTCTGGACAATGGAGAAAAAGCCTTCGGGGGTCAGTAGCCACATGGGAGCCTCTGGTGCGGATGGTTAACGGGACGACGATGGCAGAAAGTGTGCGTCACTTCAAGAATCAGTAATCCAGGCCCAGTTCACGCGCGTTTTCTGCCATACGCTCTAAGGCATTGGCCTGGCGGGCACGCATCTGCTGGGCGTATTCGAGTAAATCGTCAAAGGCAATGCGGCGGTGCGATCCCACTTTGCGGTGTGCAAGGCGCCCTGCCTCGATTTCCTTGATGACGAACGGTCGCGATACATTCAGGAAGTTAGCCGCTTCGACCGTGGAGAATTCCTGCTCAGTGGGCATGAGTGTAATAGGACGTCCTTGGCTCATGGCTCCCAGCAGTTGCCCGATCAGTTTCAAGGCGGCAGGCGGAAGTTCAACGGTTGGACGTTCGCCCGTGTCCGTTGTTAACGTGATGGTGGCCGCGTGCGAATGATCGAGTGCAGCCACGATGCAGCGCTGCGCAGCACGGGCCATCTCCTGATCTTTCGGGTTGAGTACCGGTGACGAAGCCTCGCGAACTCTGTCGATAATGCGCATTTTTTGCTCTCCTGGTGTGCCAATGAGGGGCCTTACGTCCATCAAGCGCCCATCAGCACAATACCCCAAGTGCAATAAGTGCAACAAGTGAAGCGCCTGCCTTGAGCTACGCATGTTCCAACAGCGGACACGGGTCGGACGTTTTACGCGCGACCGTTGGCGGCGCAAACGCATCCCCCAAGGCATTGACGGCGGTGTTGGCCGCTTCAAGCAGGGTTTCCTGCGCCAGATGAGCATAACGCTGTGTCGTGCGCACTTGGGTGTGGCCCAGAATTTTCTGCACCTCGTACAGGCTGCGCCCGTTGTTGATCAAAAACGAAGCAAAGGAATGGCGCAGGTCGTGGATGCGAACCTCGGGCAATCCGGCTCGTTTGCGCGCGGTATTCCACGCCTGAAAGATCGACACATAAGGTTTGCCGGTTGCCGGGTTGGCAAACACCCAAGGGCACGCATTGAGTGGTGCAGGCCAGCCTGCTTGCAGGTCTTTGATCTGTGCCAGTAGTTGAATCAGTCCGTCCGAAAGCGGCACATGGCGTGCTTTGCCGGATTTGCTGATGGGTATGCGCCAGAGCCGTTGGGTCAGATCCAGGTGCGACCACTGTGCGTCCAGCAACTCGCGCTTGCGTGCGCCGGTCATGATCAGGGCGGGGACAATGAACGCCAGCATGGTGTTTTCGCTTTTGGACACCGCTTCGTACAAACGTCGCGCCTCATCTTGGGTCAGGTACCGTTCGCGTTTGTTGTTTTCTTCAAACAAGGGCACGCTGGCGGTTGGGTTCTTGGTCAGGCCCGGTACCTCCCAGCGTAGCGCCAGGTTGAACATATAGCGCAGCAGAATAAGCAGACGGTTAGCTGAGCTGGGTGCCGCGCCTTCAGCCCGTCGGCCGTGGTGCAGGGCAATGATGTCGTCTTTGCGGATTTCGTCCAGATGGCGGGTGCCGAAACGCGGAAGGAGGTGGTTGCGCAGCAGGCTCTCATCGGTTTGCCAAGAGCGTTTGCTGTGCTTCACGTAGTCCAGGTAGCGTGTGGCAAATT
Organism: Pusillimonas sp.; assembly: GCA_041677965.1. GTDB lineage: Bacteria > Pseudomonadota > Gammaproteobacteria > Burkholderiales > Burkholderiaceae_B > Neopusillimonas. The sequence continues at coordinate 2,195 of JBAYOZ010000189.1, read as the reverse complement.
CCTGAAACGTGGGTACGCAGCGCAGCACCGCTTTCTGAGCTGCCGGATCGTGTCCCAAGGCAATTTGGCCGCGCAGCTCATCAGCTCGTTTACGCGCCAGCTCGAGGGGCAGGTCCTGGGCATCGGCCAGACGAAACTGGCGCTGTGTGCCTCGTGCATCCCGGTAGCGTAGGTACCAGGTGCGCTTGCCGGACATGCGTGCCTCCAGCATGAGGCCCTTGCAGCCCTTGTCATGAAAGTCGATCTTGGCGGTGCCGGCCGGGCAGACCAGATCCTTGAGTGCCTTGGCGGTGAAGATGAGTGACGGCATTTTGTTCTCCTGCGATATTGACCACATTCAAAAAGACATGAATAATGTCTAAATACAGCATACACAGGAAGCAATCATGTCGCAAGAGGCTCGTATCATATCTTTCGTGAAGTCTGCACGTGCCGCGCTGGGTTGGTCTCAGCCCGATCTGGCACATCATTCGGGCGTCTCCATTGTGGCGATTGCCCGTCTGGAGTCAGGTGCGGCCAGTCCGCGTCTGTCCACGGTCTCCAAATTGAGGGAGGCCTTTGCCACTGCCGGGGTGCGAATGCTGGATGATCAGCCTCAAGGGGGCTACACGATGATGGTCCAGCCGTTGGCAGTACAGACGTCAGCGCGTCAGATTGAAGGCCGCCGTATTGGGGATGAGGGTTTGGACGATTGATGTCATGCAACGTTCAAGTAGGGGCTTGTTGCGAGCGTTCGCATCGCCTGGGGTAGGCCTCTGCTTTGGTGTGGTGTGCTAACCCTCGTGGCCAACTCCCACCCGAACACCGAGGTGGCAAGGCATCGTTTTAACCATGGGCGAACCGTTGCACAAAGTTAGCAAAATTGCTAACATTGAGCGCATGAATTGGACCGTCAGTTACTTTAACGAACGCGTGCAACGTGAGATCGCCGAGTGGCCCGTTGGCATCTATGCCGACTATCTACGTCTCATCTTGCTCGTTGAAGAGCACGGTGCTGACTTGCGCCTGCCGCACTCACGCGCGATGGGTGGGGGGCTTTTCGAATTACGGTGCAAGGGTGCAGAAGGAATAGGTCGTGCGTTTTACTGCACGGTGATCGGGCGCGAGATCGTGATCCTGCACAGCTTCATCAAGAAAACGCAGGAAACCCCCGACCGGGAACTGAAAACAGCCCGCAAACGGCTTAAGGAGGTCAAACATGCAAAGTGAGCAATTCAAACCGGTTCGCCTGGACACCAAGGCCGAATTGGCCCGCGCCATGCAACGGCCGGGATTCAAAGCCGCCTGGGACGGACTGGAAGAGGAGTACACCGCACTCAACGAGTTACTTCAGGCCCGCAAGCAGGCAGGGCTCACACAGGAAGAAGTCGCTGCTCGCATGGGTACAACCAAAAGTGCCGTGTCGCGTCTGGAAGCCTCGATCCGCAGCGAAAACCATTCTCCTTCGTTCGCCACATTGCGCAAGTACGCTCATGCCTGCGGTAAGCGGCTGGTCATCAAAATGGTCTGACCGGCGCAAACCAGGCAAAAGGGCATAACTAAAGGCGAGGCTCTTTCGCTGCACCGTTGAACTTATCCGTCGCTTTGGTGCGCTCCCCTGTGTGCTTGTTGGCCGGATTTCTGAAGAAACTTCAGCGCAACTGGAGCTGTGGGGAGATCGTGTGTTGGAGTCGATGACCTTGGACGAGGTCTTTCGTCTTTGAAGCGTTGATCGGTGGGGTTGAATTGGTAGGTGGTTTTTTGCGGGCCAATTCAAATAACTTCTTTATTAAACAAAGGGTTATGTTTTTTTGTCGGGGTTTTGCGCTTGGCGTGGGTCTGCCGCGAAGTAGGAAAAGGGTAGGATTTCCCTAAAAAGACATTAAAAATATCTTTAAGTAGTTGATTTAACGCCATAATACTTTGACGTCAACTTGGTGGCTCACTAACAGTGCTGACAACATCGTTGGTACCAGTGGTGCCGACAAGATCGGTGGCACGAACTCCGCTGCTGGTGTGCAGTTCTCCGCTGCTGGTGTGCAGTTCTCCGCTGCTGACTCCATCGATGGCGGTGCTGGCGAAGACACCCTCGTTCTCGACCTGAACGCCAACTACAACGGTGGCGCAACGATCAAGAACGTTGAAATTCTGCAAGTCACTATCGACGAAGGCACTGGTGGCGCAGCTGCATTTGACACAAACGTACCCGCTCCATT
>JBAYOZ010000188.1:0-4086 GCA_041677965.1 Pusillimonas sp. | reverse complement strand
CGCAATCGGCAGGATCAGTTCAAGGTTGTCTTTGATCATCTGCAAGGTGGATTGTGCTTTGGCCAGGCCACCGGCTGCCATGGCCGGTGAGGTCAGCACCATCAGCAGGCTGGCGGCACCCGCGCGTTGAATCAGTCGATCGTTGAGTTGGGCAAGATAGTTGCGACTTGAGGGCATGACGAATCTCCATGCGCCTGAGCAAAGCCCGGGCGCAGCAGTGTTGAACGGCTAGAAAGGGGAAATAAATCAGTGAGAAAAAGACTCAGTGAAGTCAGCTGTCAGGGTAGTGAGGCTGGTGGCAGTGTCTGTGGTTGCAGAGGTTGCTCAGGTTGCCGAACCTGCCGAGTATCCATAGGACGTAAAAACCCGTCGATGGCTGGATTACTCACAAAGCCGTCACGGTCACCGCGAATGACTGGTTTAGGTTCGGCGGCCGGAGTTTGTGGTGTGTCTGTGTTCGTTGGTTGAGCAGGTGTTTCCTGGTCAGTTGACACAGATTGAGGCGCTTGCAAGGCAGGGATCTTGATGCCCGCCTGAGCCAGCACCTTGCCAACGTAACCATTGCGAAATCCTCGCTCGAAATGACCTGTGTTGTAGCAAGACAGGGCTGCCTGCAGGGCCTTTTGTTCATCCGGCAAGCGCTGGATGGCACGGCTATAGCAGTCCGTTAAAACCGTTTGTGCCGCTTTCAGATTGGCGCACGGATCAAACACGGTCTCCGCATTCAGTTCCAGCCATTCCCAGTTGCGAACGTTGATTTGGCCAAGGCCCGCATCAAAGTCGATGCCTTTGGACATCAGTGTTTTAGCCAAAGCGATGGCTTCTTCGCGGGTGCTCGGTTGTTGGCTTAAACGGTCACCGCTGTTCACTCCGATGGCATAGGGGTGACGTTGTGACTCATGTTTGACCAATGCATCCATGGTGGTTGGATGAACATTGGCCGCGCAGGTCATAACCAGAACAGCCAGTTCGCTAATCATGGCTGAGCCTCGCCTGGGTTTTGGGTTTCGAGGTGTAGGTTCTCAGTTGCCATTGTGGGTATCCTGCGGGTATCTAGGGTCGTCCCACGAGTAGGACCAGCCTCTGGCCCATTGGCCGCTGTGCTCGGCTTGCCATCGTGACTGGTTTGTATCGAAGTCCTTGGCCTTAACCCAGAAGCCACCTTTGAGGGGATCGCCCACGTATTTCACGCTCAGGTCGTAGGTCCATGCGTGGTCGTTGTAGGTCACGCAGTAGCCCGGCAAGGTGTTTTGACGGACGGTGCTGATGGGCTGCACATCGTAGGTGGTGGTTTCACCAGAGTCACCAAAACCGGTCGTTCTCGATCGGTACCGGTAAGCGGTGTCTGCAAACGCACTGTTCAGACTGGCGGGATCGCACTTGCCGGCGCCATTGGCGATCGCATCAAGGCGAGCTGGCATGCCTTGCGCATCAGCAGCTGGGCACATGCCTAGAAACATCCGTCGGGCAGCGACGGTGGCGCCCCAGTCCAGGCCGAACTTGTTGAATATCTGGATGCCGAAGTAGTGACTCAGCGACGGTCCGCATTCGGACGGCTGCAGACTGCTTGATAGGCAAAGCACTGCCTGGCAGGCCAGACCGGGCAGTCCTTCAAGGGTTTGACTAGAGGGAATGACCGAGGAAACCGCAGTGGGTGTGGCCAGGGCAGTGCTACAGGCGCAGGCGAGCGCCACCGCACCGAGCGCGAAAGATCGGTGAGACATGAGAAAAACTCCAGGGAAGGGGTCAGCAGTGAAGGATTACGCGGGGAAAGCCTAGGCGGGAAATGAAGCGATCCCCAGGCGCTTCATCGATGCGTGGGCGATGGCAATTTGCTCGGGTCGTGCAAGTGCACGGGCAAGCAAGACAGATTCGATAGAAGCCGCGTGAGCCTCAGAAATCTGGCTTAACCGGTTGACAGCCTGGCGCAGCAGCGACAATTCCTCGGCCAAGGTGTCTATCGCGGCCAATCTGTGCCGAATATAGGTTGACAGATTTTGGCCGGAGATCGCGGCAGCTTCAGATAACTTGCGATACTGATTGCGTGATAACCGGACACGCACGAGTTCGGAAAGAGGGTCGTCCATGCTGAAGTTCCTTAAGGTACAGGGATAGGGACAGGGTCAAAGGCCTGGCCGCTGTCCCCAGGACGCACCAGACCGGGCGTTTGCAGTTTCAACACGGCCACCGCTTCTGACAGGCTCATCGACACGGATTGGCTTAGCGTGGTCGCGTGAATGGTGGCAGTTTAGTGATGCTGGCAGGGAGTGGGCGATGCGGGTGGCATCGTTGTTGTAATACGTGTCTCTTAATAACTTCAGGTCTTTGGTGCCGATCGCGTGTGATAGTGCAATCACATCAATGAATTTGGCGAGCCGGGTTGCGGCCTCGTGTTTTAAATCATGAAAATGCAGGTCTTCAACGCCTGACCGGTCGCGAGCCTTGCGCCATAGCGCGTCTCGCTGACCATCGGTCATGCCAACAATGTAGGGAGGCATTGAGAAATCTGGTTTTGGTTGCTGGTTTTTAGGCATGGTGGCGACCAACTGATCCAGCAATTCGATGGCACGATTGGTCAAGGGTACCCAGCGTGACCCTTGGAGCGTGCCACTTTTAGTACCTTTGCGTCCACCGCGTTCCAAAGCATGCACATACAGCGTGCGATCGTTACGGTTGTAGTCCTGAGGACGCATACGCAGGATTTCACCGGATCGCAGCGCGGTTTCCATGGCCAGGAAGAAGCAGGCACCTACGCGGGACAATTTTGTCGATAGGTCGGAGTGCTCGTGATAGCCAGTGGCCACCGAAATGGCCTCTATTTCTGCTTGCGTCAGCAACGTTCGGTCTCGGCGAGCGCCTGCTGGTGGCTTTATCGAGTCTCTGCAGGGGTTGCTTTCTAGCCATTTACGGGTGTGCACCCCATGGGTGAACACGCTGCGCCACAGATTCAGTTCACGGTTGACGGTGCCGGGCTTTACTTCAGTTAATCGGTTGGTGATCCACTCATTGATGTGATGTGGAGTCACTTCGTCGAGTTTGACCTCAGCCAGCGGCGCCTCGCAGAACTTCAGCAGGCGCAATTTGTTCCATCTGCCCGAGTCGGTCATCTCGGCTCGGGGCATGTAATCTAGAATCAGGTCCTGAACAGTGCGTACCTTGGCGTTTTTGATTGCGCCAAGTTGCTTCTGTTTTTCCAGATTGGTGGCCCAGGCTCGAGCCTCGGCCATGGTGTCAAAAGTCCCCGATCGTTTGCCGTCGGGAAAACTGACGATTGCCCTGATTGAACTACCTCGTTTCTCAAAAGATGCCATTGCTTTTCTCCGTCATGGGGAAAAGTATGGGGAACATCTTGGGGAAAAGATAGTGGTGTAGCCCGGGAAAAACCGGGGGAAGCGTTTTGTCGTTCCCCAAAGGGAGCGGCTCAGAATCGGCTAAAAACCATTAAAAATCAGTAACTTGCAGATTAATTTTTAGCTAGACTCTGGTGCCCGGGGCCGGAATCGAACCGGCACGCCTTGCGGCGGGGGATTTTGAGTCCCAAGCGAAAATGAGTGTTTCTGCGGGTTTGAGGGGCAAAACGTTCCGCATTCAATTGCAAAAATCCTCCTAAGAGCAAAATCATTTGCGGAACACTTTTTACCTGACCGCCACCAGCTTTGTTCCCTTCGTGCGGTAGTGCCTCTTGGTTAGTTTCTGGTCGCTGTGCTGAAGCAGTTTGGACGCGGCGTCATCATCTTCTGCCAGGTCTGCCGCTCGCTTTCTCATGTCTCTCAGATACATTTTCTTGATCATGTCTGCCAGCTCAGTGTTGCCTTGCGCTTCGGCCTTTTTCGCAGCTTCTGAGCGAGCGCAGTCATACCTGTATCGCAACATTGCGGACGTGACAGGCTTTCCGTCCGAGGTCGTCAGGAACATCAGATGATCTGCGTTCGCATCCTTGCGTCGGGCGTAAATGGCCGAAAGTACAGCGGATCCAGTCAGATCAAAGTACGCGGGCTTGGCTGTCTTGTTCGCCTGAAACCTGAGCATGTTGTTGCTGGGCATAGTGATCGTTCTCACGTCTGTCAGACGTAGCCCGGTTGCCGT
>JBAYOZ010000187.1:0-4087 GCA_041677965.1 Pusillimonas sp. | reverse complement strand
TCACCCTCGACGATGTAAATTTCGCTAAGCGCGGGGTCTTTTTCCTGACAGTCGGCCAGTTTGCCCGGCAAGCCTGCGCCTTCAAGCACGCTTTTACGACGTGTCATTTCACGCGCCTTGCGGGCCGCATCGCGCGCCCGGGCGGCTTCAATAATCTTGTTGCACAGCGCTTTCGCGTCGTTCGGGTTTTCGAGCAACCAGCTTTCCAGCGTACGTGCCACCGCCTCCTCAACGGCCGGACGCACTTCGCTGGACACCAGCTTGTCTTTGGTCTGGCTGCTGAACTTGGGATCTGGCACCTTCACCGACAACACGCAGGCCAGGCCTTCACGCATATCGTCGCCGGTCGTATCGACCTTGGCCTTCTTGGCCATCTCGTTATCGGCAATGTACTTGTTCAGGACACGCGTCATGGCGGCACGCAAGCCCGTCAGGTGGGTACCGCCGTCACGCTGCGGAATATTGTTCGTGAAGCACAATACCGTTTCGGTGTAGCTGTCATTCCACTGCATCGCGACATCGACACCAATTTCCACCTCACCCACCTGGGACTCGGTGCTGACCGAAAACACATTGCCATGCAACACGGTTTTGGCACGGTTGATGTATTCGACAAACCCCTTCACACCACCGGCAAACGCAAAGTTTTCTTCTTTGCCCTGGCGCTCGTCGATCAGGCGTACCTTTACGCCATTGTTCAGGAAAGACAGCTCGCGCAAGCGCTTGGCCAGAATATCGTAGTGATATTCGATGTTTTCGAAGATGACCGGATCGGCCAGAAACTGAACACGTGTCCCCGTTTGCGACGCGGTGCCCGTGACATGCAAGGGTTCTACGCGCTCACCCTGGCGGAACTCCATTTCGTGGGTTTTGCCATCGCGCCAGATCGTCAGGCGCAGCCATTCGGACAGCGCATTCACACACGACACACCCACCCCGTGCAAGCCACCCGAAACCTTGTACGAGTTGTGGTCAAACTTGCCGCCCGCGTGCAGCTCGGTCATGACGATCTCGGCCGCGCTGCGACCGAATTCGTCATCTTTATGGATATCGGTAGGAATACCGCGGCCGTTGTCGCTGACCGAAATACTGTTATCAGCGTGAATCGTGACAACGATGTCGTCACAGTAACCCGCCAGGGCTTCGTCGATGGCGTTGTCGACCACCTCGAAAACCATGTGATGCAGCCCTGTACCGTCGGACGTATCGCCGATGTACATGCCTGGCCGTTTACGAACAGCTTCCAGGCCCTTGAGCATCTTGATCGATTCGGCACCGTAACCGGATTCAGGGGTGGGGTTAGTCTGATCTGACATAACGATTTTCTTACCTTATATAAAGCGGGCAATGACTGCGGCACAAAGTGGCCGGAACCCGCGGCAGGGCCAACAGGCGCTTACGCCACCGCGGTAACGGGCAATATCATGAAGTGCCTGGAGGACTAAATGCGCATTGGCATGACGACATACTTGAACTGATCGTCGTCGGGCAAGGTGATCAGTGCCGATGCGTTGGCATCCGGCTGAACCGCCCAGAGGATCTCTTCAGTTTTCACCGTTGCAAGGACATCCAGCAGATAGCTGACGTTGAAACCGACATCCAGCGCCTCGTGTGAGTAGTCAATGTCAATTTCTTCCTGGGCCTCTTCCTGCTCGGCATTGCTGGACGAAATTTTCAACAGATTGTCACCCATCTGGACACGGACCCCCTTGAGCTTGTCAGTGGTCAGAATGGCAGCGCGCTGCAAACAGCCCTGCAACGTTTCGCGACGGACGGCAAAATTACGGGTGTAGCTCGTTGGAATAACACGCGTAAAGTCGGGGAATTTACCTTCAACCAGCTTCGAAATCAGCTCAACGTCGGCAAACCGGAACCGGATCTGGCCCGCAGCCACATCAATTTGAACGGGGTCGTCAAGGTCACCCAGCAAGCGCTGCATTTCGAGTACGGTTTTGCGCGGCACAATGACATCATGCTTCTGGGCAATACCGTCAGCTGCCGCCGCGCAGTGCGCCAGGCGGTGGCCGTCGGTGGCCACCGTGCGAACCAGACCCGGTTCGAACACAAACAGCAAACCGTTCAGGTAGTAGCGAATGTCTTGTTGCGCCATGGCAAAGTGCACCATGTTGAACAAATGCTTGAGCGTTTTTTGCGGTAACGAGAACGAGACATCCCAGGCCTCGGGCTGCGATACCGTGGGGTAATCGGCCGCAGGCATGGTTTGCAAGGCAAAGCGGCTTTTACCTGACTGGATCGACAACTTGCCGCTGGCCAACCCAAGCTTTACATCATTCGCATCAGGCAAAGCCCGCAAAATGTCCATCAACTTGCGCGCGGCTACTGTGGTCGATTCGGGCTGGTCACCGACACCGAAATCGGCATGCGTCGTAATCTGGACTTCAAGATCAGTAGCCAGAAACGAGACCTGATTGCCTTCTTTGCGCAACAGCACATTGGCCAGAATCGGCATGGTGTTGCGGCGTTCGACAATACCGGCCACGGTCGACAGGGGTTTGAGCAACGCATCGCGAGTCGTTTGTACGAGTTGCATGGTTATCCTTTCAGGGTTTGTTCTAATACGTGTAAGGCGTGGTTAAGCTCGGAATTCTTGGATCGTGCGTCTGAGATTTTACGAACCGCATGCAATACCGTGGTGTGGTCACGGCCACCGAACAAGTCACCGATTTCGGGCAGACTTTTCTGGGTAAGCTCTTTGGCCAGATACATGGCCACCTGGCGCGGCATGGCAATATTAGCGGGCCGGCGTTTGGAGTACATGTCGGCAACCTTGATTTTGTAGAAATCAGCCACCGTTTTCTGGATATTTTCCACCGTGATTTGCCCGTTCGACACCGACAACAAGTCTTTCAGGGCGTCTTTGCACACTTCCACCGTCAGTACTTCACGGCCATGGAAACGCGCATAGGCCAACACCTTGCGCAGCGCCCCTTCAAGTTCGCGCACGTTACTGCGCAAATGCTTGGCAATGAAGAAGGCGACTTCTTCGGGCATGGTGACACTTTCGATTTCGGCCTTGCGCAACAAAATGGCCACCCGCATTTCAAGCTCGGGGGGTTCGATGGCCACCGTCAGGCCCGAGTCAAAACGCGAAATAAGACGGCTGTCGATATTGGCCAGTTCTTTCGGATAGGTGTCTGACGTAATGATGATTTGCTTGCGCTTGGCCACCATGGCTTCAAACGCGTAGAAGAACTCTTCTTGCGTGCGGTTCTTACCGGCAAAAAACTGAATATCGTCAATCAGCAGCAAATCGAGCGAATGGTAATAGCGCTTGAACTCGTCGAACGCCTTGCGCTGGTACGCCTTTACCACGTCGGATACATACTGGTCGGCGTGCACATAGCGCACCCTCGCCGAACTGTTTTCTTTAAGCAAGGCATTGCCAATGGCATGAATCAGGTGAGTCTTGCCCAGACCAACGCCCCCGTACAAAAACAGCGGGTTGTATGAAATACCCGGATTCTGGGCGACCTGAATGGCTGCAGCACGGGCCAACTGGTTGGCCTTACCGGTAACGAAATTTTCAAATGTCAGATCGGTGTTGAGACTGGATCGGTCGTAGGCGATGTCGGCGGCCGCATGGGCCGCCACTACCGAAGGGGTCAGCCCTGGTGACGCCATGCCAGACGAAGGTGTCGGTGCACGCGGAACGGGTGCTGCCCCTGGGGCCGCCGCAGGGGCAGCAGCGGGCGCGGGCGCCAACGGCATGGCAACCGATGGCCCGCCAGCCGCGCGGGCACTGCCCGATGCAGCCAGTTCAAACGTGACCTGCACCGGCCGCTGGAACCAGTCTGAAGCCAGTGCCTCGATTTGGTTGGAGAAATTTTTGCGCACCCAATCAAGCTTGAAGCGATTGGGCGCTGCCACGCGCAAAACAGCATTGGCCTCGTCGTACGCGACCGGCACAAGCGGGCGTATCCAGGCACTGATCTGTTGCGGGGGAAGGTCTTGCTCCAGGCGTTGAAGACAGGATTGCCAAAAATCTTTCATAGATACCACTTCTGTAAACCTCGATTCTACCCTGTTGACGGGGAAGTTATCCACAAGGCAGGATGCAACAGCCCAT
>JBAYOZ010000186.1:0-4095 GCA_041677965.1 Pusillimonas sp. | reverse complement strand
GCCCTGATTGATGACAAGACGCGTGCCGTATTTTGCGAGACCATCGGCAACCCGGCCGGCAACATCATTGACCTGCAGCCGCTGGCCGATGCGGCACATCGTCATGGTGTTCCGCTGATCGTCGACAACACAGTGGCTTCACCGGCATTATGCCGCCCGATCGATTACGGCGCTGATATCGTCGTGCACTCGCTGACAAAATATATGGGGGGCCACGGCACGACCATTGCCGGTTGCGTGATCGACTCGGGGAAATTCCCGTGGGCAGAACACAAAGCCCGCTTCCCGATGCTGAACGAGCCTGATCCGTCGTACCACGGGGTTGTTTACACCGAAGCGTTTGGCCCGGCCGCATTTATCGGGCGCTGCCGCGTAGTGCCACTGCGCAACACCGGCGCCGCCCTGTCGCCCATGAATGCATTCCTGATCCTGCAAGGCATCGAAACGCTGTCGCTGCGCATGGAGCGTCACACCGAAAACGCCCAAAAAGTGGCTGCGTTCCTGGAAAACCACGCTCAGGTATCGTGGGTGCAGTACGCCGGGCTGCCCGGCCACCCCGAACATGATCTGGCCCGGAAGTATTTTGGCGGCAAACCTGCCGGCATCATGACGTTCGGCATCAAGGGGGGCAGTGCTGCAGGTGCAAAATTCATTGATGCGCTGAACCTGGTGGTTCGCCTGGTCAACATTGGCGATGCAAAATCACTGGCATGCCACCCGGCCTCGACCACGCACCGCCAGCTTGATGCCGCAGAATTGAAATCTGCCGGCGTCAGTGAGGATATGGTCAGGTTATCGATTGGCATTGAGCACATTGACGACATCCTGGCGGATATTTCGCAAGCCCTGGACGCCAGCAAAGCCTGAGTGACCAGACCTTGGCAGAAAACACCCCGATAACCAGACCAGAGACCTGATCGGTTATTCGGGGTGTGCTCAGGAACGGCGCACCCGACGCCGGCCGAGATACCCGGGAGCCACGGCCTCCAGGGGTGTTGCGACAATGCCAAGTTCCGGGGCCAGTGGCCCGGTCAGGATATTGTCGGTTTTGAGCGAATCAAGGTTGTCACGCGACATCAGGGGTTCGCCGGGCAGGCATTCAAAAAGCCGCGCCTGGGCATACCCCAACGCCCAGGGCAATGCCACTACCGGGCGGGGGTGGCCTGCCCAGCGCGCTGCCAGGGCCACCAGCTCGCCCAAGGTAAACGACTGCGGCCCACCCAACGGGTATGTTTTGTCGCGACACGCCTGGTTTTCAAGACATGCCATGATGGCCTTGACAACATCGCCAACGTATACCGGCTGCAAGCGGGCACTGGCGCCCGCCAGCAACATAACCGGCATGACCCTGGCCAGACCGGCAAACAGGTTCATGAAGCGGTCTTCGGGGCCAAAGACTACCGAAGGCTGAATAATGCTGAAATGCACCCCGCTGCCGTGCAAGGTATCGCGAATGGCCGCTTCGCCGGCGGCCTTGGAACGGGCATAACCGCTGCTGCCCGTTGCACTGGCACCCAACGCGCTGATATGCACCAGATATTTCACCCCGTTTGCCAGACAGGCTTTGGCAATTCGCGCTGGCAAATCAACATGAGCCCTCTTGAACTCGGGGCCGTACGGCTGCCCGGGGCGACTGTGCAACACCCCCACCAGACTAATCACGGCCTCGGCATCGAGCGCCAGGGCATTCAGTTGGGCGTCATCGTGCACATCGGCCTGTTGCACCGTGACGGTTGGCAAAGGCAGCAGCTCGCGTGCGTGGCGATAGCGACGCGTAGGCACAACCACCTGATGACCCTCGGCAACCAGACGGGCAACCAGATGTTGACCGATGAACCCCGTTCCACCAATAACCAGCACACGCATATCGCTAACCCCTGTTCAGTGAACGAATAGCATACCCCGATGAACGAGGCAAAAGAATGCCTGATGGCCTTTGAAATGGCCAAAGCGGGACAACTTTTATGGAATGCCCGCAAATCATTTCATACCTTAAACCCAATGGCGGGTGTCGGTGACGATAAATTCAATAGTCGGTACCGTCAGCCGAACTCGATGCTGAGTGTGCTGTAAACCGGCAGGCGGTCGCAGACACCCGCTTTACCGTGGCCAGATTCAAGCCCCCGGCACAACCGCTAATTTTTCTGGATCAGGCTGGGTAACCACAGGCCGATTTCCGGGAAATACAACACGATGGCCAGAACGAACAGCTCGATGATAATGAATGGCATGGCGGCTTTGTAAACCGTCGTGATCCTGACTTCCGGCGGTGCAATGCCTTTCATGACAAACAACAGCAAGCCAAAGGGCGGTGTCAGAAACCCCATTTCCATGGTGATCAGATAAATCACACCCAGCCAGATCAGGTCGATGCCCAATGCATTGGCAACCGGAATGAACAACGGCACGGTAATCATGACCATACTGACCTGGTCGATGAAACATCCCAGAATCAGCAAAATCAGCATCATCATCAGGACCACCGTAAACGGGTCGGCGCCGGCGCCGGTAATCAAACTGACCATGCCGCTGGTGGCACCCGAAAACGCCAGAATCTGGCTGAAGGTGGTGGACGCCATGATGATGAAGAGAATCATGGTGCTGGTTTTTGCGGTTTCCGACAAGGTGGCCTTGACCACCTGCCAATTCAGGCAGCGATACAGGCCGGCGGCCACAAATGAAGCAATAACACCCAGTGCGGCCGATTCGGTGGGGGTGGCGATACCGAACAACAACGAGCCCACCACAACCACCAGAATGCCCGATAACGGCAAGACATAGATCAGGAACGGCATCCAGCGTTCAGACATCGTGCGTTGCACCGGATCATCGGGCGGCGCATCTTGCGGGCGCCATTTTGCACGCAGCACGATATACGCAAAAAACAGGGCTGCCATGATGATGGCCGGCACGACACCGGCCAACAATAACCGCGAAATCGACATGCCGGCCAGACTGCCCACCAGAACCGCCAGTGCAGAAGGCGGTATCAACATGGCAATGGCACCCGTGGCCATGATGGGGCCCATGGAAAGGGTCGGGTGATAGCCTCGCCGCAACATTTCAGGCATTAATGAGCGCCCCAACATGGCCGTGTTGGCAATAGTCGACCCGGACAACGTCGAAAACACGGTGCCCGCCGCTACAGAGACGACAGCCATGCGACCTGGCACCCGGGTAATCAGGCGCTCGATGGCATCAATCGCCTTGAATGCCATGCCTGAATGAAGCAAGACCTCGCCCATCAGGATGAATAACGGAATTGGTGCCAGGTTGTAATTGGTAATGGCGGTAACCACGTTGCGCGTCATTTGCACCAGGCCAATTTCGCCATTGAGGAAAACAATGGCCCCGATGACATTGACGCCAAAAAATGTTACGGCCACCGGAAGGCCAAGCAACAAAAAGAAAGCCAGCGCGCCAACCAGCAACGCCAGTGCAGAAGTCCAATCCATGATACGGGTTCCGGTTACCGGGAAACGGCAGATGTGGTGCGAGCAAGCCGGGTTTTAAACAGCAGCAAAAACTCGATCACCATGAAAAACATGCCTAAAGGCACGAATATTGATACCAGCCACTCGGGCACGGTGAACGACTTGTACACCATGCTGCCGCGCTCGAAAGCACGCAAGGTAGCCAGCGCACTGTAATAAAAGACAATAAAACAGATCACGCTGCCAAACAGGGCCGCCAGCGCGCCCGTTGCCCTGCCCCAACGTACAGGAAGCATGGACGTAAGGATGTCAACACTGACGTGGCCACCTTCGCGCAGCACCCAGGGGGCTGCAAATACGGTGGCCACGTACATGGCGTATTCCATCAGTTCGATAACCCAACTTAGACCGGCCCCCGTGACGTTACGCATGAAAACATCGGCACCGATGAAAAAAGCCATCAGACCGAAGATTGCACCGGACGCAATGGCAAGGCCGGAAACCAGGGCGCTATACGCCCTGAAAACTGTGTGATTGGACGCCATGAGTGTTGACTCTTCCTGACAAGGCCGCGTTACTTTCGAGTCAGTTTTTCGCGCAGGGCAGCGCCCGAGTCGGGAGCGACTTTCATCACGTGAGCCCAACCTGCATCACGCGCCGT
>JBAYOZ010000185.1:0-4104 GCA_041677965.1 Pusillimonas sp. | reverse complement strand
CTTTGACGGCACCCGCAACGACGCCAGCACCCAGACCAACATCTGGAAACTGAGCCAGCGCTATCACGATGGCCCGGTCGCTTACGAAGGCGGGCCGGGCAACCCCTACACCACAGACTGGGATGCCATTACCGCCTATTCAGCCCCGCGCATTCTGGAAACCCAATGGCAGGCCTTGCTCGATACGCTGGCCGCCACACCCGTCGACCCGACGCAAGCCGTTCCCATCGACATCATTGGCTATTCTCGCGGGGCCGCGCTGGCCCGGCACTTTGGCAACCAGGTCAGCCAGTACCTGAGCAACGGGCAGTTCTCCTATCATGACCAGCAACGCGGCCTGGTTACCGCCTGCGTTGACCTGCGCTTCATGGGAGTGTTCGATACCGTGGCCCAGTTTGGGCTGAACGGCTCGGGCAACAGTGCCTACGACCTGACCGTCGATGCCGGCTGGCAATGGGTGGCGCATGCCGTGGCCCTGCACGAACGACGCTGGCTGTTTCCACTAACCAGTGCGGCGGATACCCAGGCTGGCAACGTGGTAGAGGCCGCCTTTGTGGGCGCCCATGCCGACATTGGTGGCGGGGTGTTTTTTGACGGTGAAGGCCAGGCCAGCCAACGCGGAGACCTGTCGGATGTCAGCCTGAACTGGATGCTGTGGCAAGCCCGCGCCGCCGGGGTGGCCTTCGGTGACGGCAGCACCGACGATGCCGTCGTCAGCGCCCCTTACCTGCACGATGACCGCAACAGCACCCTGCGCGCCCTGCAAAATGGTGACCGGGGCGTTGACCGGGCCAATGGCCAGTTGTGGCACAACTACCAGGACGACACGCCACGCCTGGGGCGCACCACCCGCGAGGCCACCGAAACGTTCATACAGCGCTACGATGACTGGCGACGCCTGCCCGGCAACGAGGTTGGAACCGTTGACATGCAGGCCTATTCGCAATGGCTTGAACAGACCCTGGGCACGACAGTGGCGGGCGATTCACGCTATCATTGACCCTTGCATTTTTCCATTCAATATAAACATCTTATCTATGCTTTCCGGGCAACAACACCAGCTAATTGCGCTTATCGGGCGCGCCGTTTCCAACGTACTTCCCGACACCCAGCCAACGGTCACCCTCGAGCGCCCGAAAGTTGCTGCCCATGGCGACATGGCCACCAACATCGCCATGCAGCTGGCCAAGCCGGCCCGTCGCAACCCGCGCGAACTGGCCCAGAACATTGTCGATGCCCTGATGGCACAACCCGAAACCGCTGAACTGGTTGAAAGCGCCGAAATCGCCGGCCCGGGCTTCATCAATTTCCGCCTTACCGCCGCCGCACGCCAGGCGGTACTGACGGTGTTGCACGACCAGGGCGAGCACTTCGGCAACCAGCCTGCCAACCACGAAAAGATTCTGGTCGAATTCGTGTCGGCCAACCCCACCGGGCCTCTGCACGTCGGCCATGCGCGCCAGGCGGCGCTAGGCGATTCCTTATGCCGGCTGTTCACTGCGCAAGGCTACGACGTTACCCGCGAGTTCTATTACAACGACGCCGGCAACCAGATCGACAACCTGGCCATCAGCGTACAGGCGCGCGCCCGCAACATTGCCCCCGATGCCCCCGAATTCCCGGCCGACGGCTACAAGGGCGATTACATCCTTGACATCGCCAATGACTTCATCGCCCGCAAAACAGTTAAAGCGGCTGACGGCGACGAAGTCACCGCCACCGGCAACCTTGACAGCCTTGACGACATCCGTCACTTTGCCGTGGCTTACCTGCGGCGCGAGCAAGACCTTGACCTGCAGGCCTTTGGCCTGAAGTTCGACAACTTCTACCTTGAAAGCTCGCTGTATACCTCCGGTCGCGTCGAAAAGGCCGTACAGACACTGGTCGATAACGGCCACACCTACGAGCACGAAGGCGCACTGTGGCTGCGCACCACCGAACTGGGTACCGGCGACGACAAAGACCGCGTCATGCGCAAGTCTGAAGGGGGCTACACCTATTTCGTGCCCGATGTCGCCTACCACGTTGCCAAATGGGAACGTGGCTACCATCGGGCCATCAACATCCAGGGCAGCGACCACCACGGCACCATCGCACGCGTGCGCGCCGGGCTGCAGGGCCTGAACATGGGTATTCCCAAGACATTCCCCGACTACATCCTGCACAAAATGGTCAAGGTCGTGCGGGGCGGGGCCGAAGTCAAAATCTCGAAACGGGCCGGTAGCTACGTCACGCTGCGCGACCTGATCGAATGGGTCGGGCAAGATGCCGTACGTTTCTTCCTGGCCCAGCGCCGGGCCGATTCTGAATTCGTTTTCGACATCGACCTGGCCCTGTCCAAAAGTGAAGAAAACCCGGTGTATTACATCCAGTATGCCCATGCACGAATCTGTTCGATGCTGACCCAGTCGGCACCAGGCGCCGATGCCCTGGCCACTGCCGACATCAGCCGTCTGGTGGCCCCCACTGAATTTGCGCTGTTGCAACGCCTGGCCGAATTCCCTGCCGCCATTACCCAGGCCGCCAGCGAACTGGCGCCGCACCATATTGCCTTCTGGCTACGCGACTGCGCCGCCGACTTCCATGCCTGGTATAACGCCGAACGCGTGCTGGTCGACGACGAGGCCCTGAAGCTGGCGCGGCTGCGTCTGGCCCAAGGCACACGCCAGGTACTGGCCAACGGCCTGGCCCTGCTGGGCGTGTCGGCCCCCGAAAAAATGTAAACACCACCTATGTCAAGAAGCCGTAAATCCAGGGAACCGCTGTTTCGGGGCAGCCGCATCTTCATGCTGCTGTTCGGGCTGATTCTGGGCCTGGGCATTGCCGCCGGGCTGGCCTGGTTTGTTACCCAGGTACCCATGCCGTTCACCGACAAGTTCAGCCGCGCCAACCCGACCCAGCTGCTGCCCGACCTGCGTCAGGCACCTGATCCGAACCAGGCGTTGTCCGGGCGCGGTGAACCGGTCACGCCGGTGCCCGGGGCGCCAGCCGCAGGCGGGGTGTCGCAAGCCGGTAGCGCGCCCAGCCTGCAAGACGACATCGGGGCGTTGCTGACCACGCTGGGTGCACCGGTATCTGGCGGTTCGGGCACCGGCGCAACGCCTGCGGGCAACGCATCAACGGCGTCCTCGGCCAGGCCGGCAGCACCACCGCCGGTGGCGGCGGCCACACAGACAACACCCGCTACAGGAACCCCCGGAGCATCGACCGCTGCGCGCAATACGGCCCCTTCGGCCCCGACAGCCCCGGCCAAGCCTGCCCCTGGCACACAAACCACGTATTACCTGCAAGCCGGGGCTTTTCGAACCGAAGGCGATGCCCAGGCCATGCAGGCCCGCATCCTGATGCTGGGCCTGCAGTCCACCGTGCAGCCGGTTCAGGTTAACGGCTCAACCTTGCACCGCGTACGCGTCGGCCCCTTCAAGGGCATCGACGAAATGAACCGATCGCGCGCTACGTTGTCGAATGCAAAAATAGAGACCTCGGTGGTTCGCCCCTGATCGAGGTCAACCTGCCCGCCGGCACAACCCGTCTGGTGGGCAGGTTAACCTCAACACCCCCGGTTGCCCTTGAACACTTCACTTACTGACACAGGACCTTTCATGGCTTTGAACTCGTTTGTTTCCCGTCTGATTTCTGCCGCAGCCCTGGCATTGGCCACACTGTTGCCCCTGTCGGCCCAGGCTCAGAAGGCGGCCTACACCGCCGTCACACCGGCCCAACCGTCTGACACCCCCGGCAAAGTTGAAGTGCTCGAGTTCTTCGCCTACGGCTGCCCGCACTGCGCCACCATGGAGCCGATGGTCGAAAAGTGGTCAAAAACCTTGCCGGAAAACGTGGTATTGCGCCGTGTGCCGGTGGCCTTCAATGCCAGCATGGCCGACCTGCAGCGCCTGTACTACGTGCTTGAAAGCCTGGATCGTCTTGACCTGCACCCCAAAGTCTTCGCGGTGCTGCACAAAGAACGCAAACCCATGTACAACACCACCGCCATCGGCGACTGGCTGGCCACCCAAGGCGTTGACAAGGCCACCTACGAAGCCACCGCCCGTTCATTCGGTGTCACCTCAAAAGTGGCCCGTGCCACCGAACTTGAAAAAGCCT
>JBAYOZ010000184.1:0-4120 GCA_041677965.1 Pusillimonas sp. | reverse complement strand
TTTTTCGCCAATATAAGCACCGAAACCCAGATGCTCGCCAAACTGGAATCGGGTTGACATCTGCTTGTCGGCAAAGCGAGCCCGCGAGAAATAATTGGCGCTTAAGCCGGCCTCAAGATAGAACGCGTCGTTGATGCTCCAGCGCAAAAATGGCGCAGCACCCATCTGCCAGACACTTGACGGCTGCCGTGAGCCGCTGCTGTTCCACCACGAGCCATTGACCTCTGCCAGCACATCAACCCGACTGTTGTTGCCTTCAAGCTTCCAGGTCAACAATGCGGGCGACTCCCAGGCCAGCTCGTAGCGCTGGTAATGCTCACCTGCACCGGCGCGCAGGCTGAGTGAATGCCCGGACAACGGTTCAGCGGCTACAGGCAAAGAAATCACTGAAACAAGAGCGGCACAAACCAGTGCCTTCACTGGGAAGCGTGAAAACTCAGACATGATTAACCTTACAGATCTGGAATGAAAACAGGACGGCGGTCAGGGCCTGAACGACCCTGGCGAAGCGATGTTAGCATGCACAAAACGACCCGACAGGCTACAAGCCGACTGCACGGGCAAACCCAAAAAGCCCGACAGGCCAGTTATACCGCCACACGGACAGCCGCCTGTCCGTCATCACGCACAATGGCAGCAAGGTCAGACGAAACCATGGCAAACAGTGCTTCGGGCGTCATGGGGCGACCCAGCAAATAGCCTTGCAGGTAATGGCACGACAACGCTGACAACACCTCGAACTGCATCGGTGTTTCAACACCCTCGGCCACAATTTCAAGACCCAGTGTTTGCGCCAAACCCGCGATGGCCGCCACAATGGCACGGTCTTCAGTACCCGGCGCCAGGTCTCGTACAAAACCGCGATCAATCTTGAGCTCGTCGACCGGCAAGCGCTTCAGATAAAGCAGGCTGGAATAGCCGGTACCAAAGTCATCAATTGACAGCCGCACCCCCAGGTCGTGCAGCCGGCGCATGATCGCGATGCTGGCCTCGGTGTCGTGCATCGCCGTGCTTTCGGTGATTTCCAGCGTCAGCGATGCCGGTTCAAGACCGTAGCGTTTAAGCAGCATTCGAACGGTCGTCACCAACCCGCTGTGGCGAAACTGCATGGGTGACAAGTTGACGGCCACAGACGCATCAGCCCAGCCCGCGTCGCGCCACGCACGGATCTGGCGACAGGCCGTTTCAAGCACCCACTCGCCAATCGGAACAATCAGGCCGGTACGTTCAGCCAATGGAATGAACTGATCGGGCGCAACCTGCCCATGCCGGGGGTGATACCAGCGCAACAAGGCCTCGGCGCCTTTAACCTTGACCTCGCGAACGGACAGCTTGGGCTGATACACCAGACTAAGCTCGTTGTTTTCAAGCGCCTTGCGGAACTCTTGCAGCAGGCTAAGTTGCTGCTGGACATTGGCCTGCATCGAAGCCTCAAAAAAACTGTAGGTATTGCGCCCCGAGCTTTTTGCATGATGGCGTGCGGCATCGGCCTGAGCCAGCAAATCGGCACGAACCGCGGCATTGTCGGGACACAGCGTAATACCAACACTGGCCGACACATGAATTTCATGCCCCACCAGATAAAACGGCTTCTTGATGAACGACAGCACCTTGTGTGCCTGGGTAGCGGCCTCGGCAGGTTCATCTACCGCCATCATCAGCACAAACTCGTCGCCAGCCAAACGCGCCAGCGTGTCTTGCCCGCGCAGTTGCGATTGAACCCGATGCGTCACCTCGAGAAGCAGGCGGTCACCCACATGATGGCCATAAGCATCGTTGATGACCCGAAACCCGTCGAGATCGAGCATCAGCACGGCAAAATGCCCGCCGTCACGACGCACCTTCTCCAGGGCACGGTCAAGGTGTTCTTCAAACAAGGTGCGATTGGGCAACCCGGTGAGGGCGTCATGAACAGCCAGGTGATGCAACTTGCCTATGGCGGAGCGCACGGTGCTGCCCGGGTGCCATTGGCTGCGAACCTCGAGCAGGGAAACCAGCAGCGCCACGGCCAGCACAAGCACCGTTGCCAGGACAGTGAGTGCCGTGAGACTTTGATTATGAAACCCTGTGACAGCCGAAGCCGAAACGCTGTGCAAAGGAAACCGGGCAGCAGCCATGGCCGCATAATGCATGCCCGCAATGGCCAACCCCATAAGGACACCGGCCACCACCCGACAACGCCAGCGCTGGCGTTTATACAGATTGTGCGGATAAAACGCCACCCAGAATGAGGTGGCAGCGCCCAGCCAGGCGACCAGTATTGAAATGCCGCTCCATAACGGGCTATAGGTAATGCCCGGCTGCATACCCAAGGCAGACATGGCCATGAAGTGCAAACCAGCAATACCCGCGGCAACCAGTGCGCTGGACAGGGCAAGGCCTGGCCATGACACATTGGGGTTACAGATAACCCCGTAGCCCGCCATTGATGTAGCTACCGCCAGCAAAAGCCCGCCCCCGACCAGAACAGGGTCGTAGCCTAAAGGAATGGGCAAGCTGAACGCCTGCATACCCACAAAATGCATGGCCCAGATGCCAAGGCCCAGCATCAGGGACCCGCCAATAAGCCACCCCGATGCCTGGGTACCCCGCGCGGCAGACACCCTGGACGCCATATCAAGCGAGGTAAAACCCGCCAGAATGGCCACAAATACCGACCACAACACCAGCGAAAAGTTATAGCTGCCAACCAGCATTTTTTATTGCTTCAAAGGTATCGACCGACATTTTTGCGCCAGGAATGGCAACAGACAAGCACAATCGAGAAAACCAACCGGACGAAAAAAAAGCCACCGGACAGGCGGCTTTGCCAAGCCAGTACACTTGACAGGAGCCGGGGAGGGCCACAGCGCAGCCCGAACCCTGCCCACTGCCAAGGCTAGTGCAACGTGTTATGCGGTAGTGTGCAATTGCGTACCGACGTTACCCGAGGTTGCAAGCTTGGGCGGTGCTGGAGGGACGATTTCCTGAACCAGTTTCGCCTGTGAATCGAGCGACTTGCGCAGCAACAACATTTGCTGCTCTTGTTGAGCTGTGGCACCTTCGAGGGCGATGGCGGTATTGACTACAGCTTCGACGGACAGATCCATGACGATATCCTTTAAAGTAGGCGTTTTTTCATTGTAGGTAAATCCATGAGAAACGTAAAGGCGAAGGTAACCGAACCTGCACGTTCCGAACGCAACCCAGGTCACGACGCCGCTGCCATTGAGCAGGTACTGGCAGGCCCCATCCTTCGTCGTCTTGAAGCCCGACGTATCGTATTCTGGCTGGCGACCCGTAACCCTTGCGCGTTACGCCTGTCTCTTGATTTCACCGATGCCGACGGGGTAGCACACACCCCTGTCATCGACCTGGTTAACGGCACCAGTCAACATGAAATCCGCGTGGGCGAACAGTGCATCATCCAGCTGATAGACATTGAACTGGATACAGCATTGCCCACCGACACCCGGATTGCCTATGATTTTCTGTGGCGCATGTCCGGGGGTGATGACTGGCACAGCACCGCCGCAGAAGACCCCGAGCTTTGCATGCCGGGGCAAACCCGGCCGGCGTTTGTGCTGCGCAGTCGCCTCGACCGTATTCTTCATGGGTCGTGCCGCAAACCGCACCATCCGGCCGGCGATGGCCTGGTCGCCGCCGAGGCGTGGCTGCAGCAACGCTTCAACGAACCCGCCCGCTGGCCGTCCGCACTGATGATGAGCGGCGACCAGATTTACGCCGATGATGTCGCCGGCCCCATGCTGACCGCCATTCACCAGCTGGTAGAAACGTTGGGGCTGTATCCGGAAACCATCCATGACGCTCTGGTAGCAGACAGCCAGGAGCTCTATGCCAGCGACTACAACTATTACCGTCGCCACACGCTGCTGCCCGACGTAAAAAGCAACGAACCGTTGCGCAAACGGTTTTTTGAGGGGACACGCAAGCCGGTTTTCACCACCAGCAATGCCGACAACCATCTGGTCACGCTGGCTGAAGTGATGGCCATGTATTTGCTGGTCTGGTCACCGGAAACCTGGAAACCCCTGGCACATGGCGCTCCGGCGCGCCTGACGTCCGAAGAAGCCGCCCGTTATGCCCGCGAGCGCGAAGCGCTGGCGCAGTTTGTGCAAGG
>JBAYOZ010000183.1:0-4137 GCA_041677965.1 Pusillimonas sp. | reverse complement strand
TTTTGCCTACTATCTGCACACCGACCTGGGGCACCGCTGCCGGGGTGCCCGGGTTGACGGGCAGATGGTACCGTTGCTGACCCGCCTTAAAACCGGTCAAACGGTAGAAATCATTGCGGCCAAGTCTGGCGGCCCCTCGCGTGACTGGCTCAACCCGCAAACGGGCTATCTGGCCAGCAACCGGTCACGGTCAAAAGTACGGGCCTGGTTTAACGCTGTCGAGCTGCAAGGGCGTATTGCCCAGGGCCACAGCATGGTCGAAAAAGAATTGCAGCGCCTGGGTAAAACCGCGGTCAACCTTGAACAGCTTGCCGCCCAGCTGGGCTTTGCGCGTGCCGACGATCTGTATGTTTCGGTGGCCAAGGACGAATTCAGCCTGCGTGCCATCGAGCAGCACTTTCGTGAGCCGCAGGCGGTTGTTCCCGTACCCGAAACCGTTGTGCCGGGGCAAGTGTCGTACGCATCTGCGCACGACAATGTGGTGCGTACCGGCAAGTCGGGCGTGCTGGTAGTGGGGGTTGATTCATTGCTGACCCAGCTGGCACGGTGTTGCCGGCCGGCACCTCCCGATGTCATTGTCGGCTTCATCACCCGGGGGCGCGGTGTTTCGATTCATCGTGCCGATTGTCCGTCCTACGCGGCGTTGGCGCACAAGCATCCCGAACGCATCATTGATGTTGACTGGGGCGATACCGGGGATACGGTGTACCCGGTATCGCTCAGTATTCATGCCCCCGATCGCATGGGGTTATTGCGTGACCTTACCGACGTTTTCGGCCGGCTGCGGCTTAATGTGGTCAGTGTCAATACACAAAGCCGTCGTTCGCTGGCCCACATGGTCTTTACTGTTGAGGTACGTAATGGCGAACAGATCACCCGTGCCCTGACGGCCCTGAACGAGTTGGCCGGGGTTACGGCGACCCGCTTGTAGCTGCTGGCCCCTGCGCGTGCCGGGTGGCACTGCTAAAATGGAAAAATTCCGTAATCCGGCCCGTTTTGCACGGGTTGGTACAACCAGAGAGTAGCGCCTTGAAACCGTATAACCTGCCCGATGAACAAGGTCATTTTGGTCGTTTTGGTGGCTCTTTTGTGGCCGAAACGCTGGTGCACGCGCTTGACGAATTGCGCGCCGCCTACGACACGTACAAAAATGACCCCGAATTCCTCAACGAGTTCCACTACGAGCTCAAGCATTTCGTAGGTCGGCCCAGTCCGGTCTATCACGCCCGCCGCTGGTCCGAAGAATTGGGCGGGGCCCAGATCTGGTTCAAGCGCGAAGACCTGAATCACACCGGTGCTCACAAAATCAACAACTGTATCGGTCAGATCATGCTGGCACGCCGCATGGGCAAACCACGCATCATTGCTGAAACCGGCGCCGGTCAGCACGGGGTTGCCACGGCAACAGTGGCGGCGCGTTATGGCCTTGAATGCGTTGTCTACATGGGCAGCGAAGATGTGCGTCGCCAGGCGTCGAACGTGTATCGCATGAAGCTGCTGGGGGCTACGGTGGTGCCGGTTGAGTCCGGTTCGCGCACCCTTAAAGATGCGCTGAACGAAGCCATGCGCGACTGGGTCACCAACATCGAAAACACGTTTTACTGCATTGGTACAGTGGCCGGGCCACATCCGTATCCCGCCATGGTTCGCGATTTCCAGTCGGTGATCGGTACCGAATGCATACAGCAGATGCCTGTCGATGCCGGTCGTCAGCCCGATTACGTGGTGGCGTCTGTCGGTGGCGGCTCCAATGCCATGGGTATTTTTTACCCGTACATTGATTTTTCCGATGTGGGTCTGGTGGGTGTCGAAGCGGCGGGCGAGGGCCTTGAAAGCGGGCGTCATGCCGCGTCGCTGAACTCGGGTGTAGTGGGTGTGCTGCATGGCAACCGCACCTATGTTATGCAAGACGAGCATGGTCAAATCCAGGAAACTCACTCCATTTCGGCGGGGCTTGATTATCCCGGCGTAGGCCCTGAACATGCCTGGCTGAAAGACTGCGGCCGTGCCCAATACGTGGGCATTACCGATACCGAGGCGCTGGCCGCCTTCCACAAGTGTTGTCGTACCGAAGGCATCATGCCGGCCCTTGAGTCGTCGCATGCCATTGCGCATGCAGCCCGTCTGGCGCCAACCTTGTCCAAAGACAAAATCATTCTGGTCAATTTGTCGGGCCGGGGCGACAAAGACATGCATACCGTTGCCGAATTCAGCGGTATCACCCTCTAGAGAAAAAAATGACACAACACGATCGTCTGGCGACTGCTTTTGCAGCCAAAGGAAGCCGGGCCGCTCTCATTCCCTATGTAACCGCGGGCGACCCATCGCCGCAATCGACGGTTCCCCTGATGCATGCGCTGGTCGAGGCTGGCGCTGACGTCATCGAACTGGGTGTCCCGTTTTCCGACCCGATGGCCGACGGCCCGGTTGTGCAGCGTGCCACGCAGCGTGCCATTGAAAAGGGTGTGGGCCTGGTCCACGTGCTCGATATGGTCAGCGAGTTTCGCCGTACCAACGCAGTGACCCCGGTAGTGCTTATGGGCTATGCCAACCCCATCGAGCGTTTCGGTCAGGAAGCTTTCGCCAGCAAAGCGGCGCAGGCCGGTGTCGATGGTGTGCTGGTGGTTGATTACCCGCCAGAAGAAATGATCGAATTTGCGGGCTATCTCGAAGCGGCCGCGGTAGCCCCCATCTTTTTGCTGGCGCCTACATCTACCCAAGAGCGCATCCAGAAAGTGGCAAAAATTGCCCGTGGCTATGTGTATTACGTTTCCCTCAAGGGCGTTACCGGTTCGGGTGCCATCAACATTGCCGACGTTGAACAGCGTCTGGCCGCTATCCGTCAGCACCTCAGTGTGCCTGTCGGTGTGGGTTTTGGCATCCGTGACGCCGAAAGTGCCCGGCGTCTGGGGCAGGTCAGCGATGCCGTCATCATTGGCAGCAAGATCATTGAAACCATGGAAGAGGCCGGTGCAGCGGCAACCGCGGCGGGGCAAGACCCTGATGTGGCTGCGGTGCAGGCGGCCAAAGTCTGGCTGGCCGGTGTGCGCCAAGCCTTGAATCAATAACAGAACATTTCACCAGGAATACTTCACCCATGAGCTGGATTGACAAGATTCTGCCGCCCCGGATCAACAAGAACTCTGATGCCGCCGGGCGTCGGGTGCCCGAGGGGTTATGGATCAAATGCCCAAGTTGCGAGTCGGTGCTTTACAAAGATGATCTGGCAGCCAGCCTTAACGTCTGCCCCAATTGCAGCCACCACATGCGCATCGGTGCACGTGCCCGTATCAATGCCTTGCTCGATGCCGATGGCCGCATTGAAATCGGTGAAACCACGCGTCCGGTTGATCCGCTCAAGTTCAAAGATTCGCGCAAGTACCCTGATCGCGTTTCCGAGGCTACCAAAGCCACTGGCGAATCTGAAGCCATGGTTGTCATGAGCGGGCGTGTTTTGTCGTTGCCCGTTGTACTGGCCTGCTTCGAATTCGAATTCATGGGCGGCTCGATGGGTTCGGTGGTGGGCGAGCGTTTTGTGCGCGGTGTTCAGGAAGCCATCAAAAACCGCAGTCCGTTCATTTGCGTTGCGGCCTCGGGTGGCGCACGCATGCAGGAAAGCCTGTTCTCGCTGATGCAAATGGCTAAAACCAACGCCATGCTTACGCGTCTGGCCCAGGAAGGTTTGCCGTTCATCAGTGTGCTTACCGACCCGACCATGGGCGGTGTGTCGGCCAGTTTTGCGTTCATGGGCGATATTGTCATCGCTGAACCCAAGGCGCTTATCGGTTTTGCCGGCCCCCGTGTTATAGAGCAAACTGTTCGTGAAAAGTTGCCTGAAGGTTTTCAGCGCGCTGAATTTCTGCTTGAAAAAGGCGCCATTGATTGCGTGGTTGACCGCCGCGAAATGCGCCGTGAACTGGCACACTTGCTGGCGTTGTTAACGCGTCAGTCCGTCGAGGTTGTTGCCGGGGCCGAGTAATCGGCCTGTAGTCTGGCGTCTCGTTACGTTTCAGCGCCAGGCTTGCGCACGAACATCAGTGCAATGCCTGAATCTGAACTTGAAAACCGGGCGCATTATTGGGTGTTGAATAAAAAAACCAGCGGGGTTTAAAGCCCGCTGGTTTTTTTTAACCCATT
>JBAYOZ010000182.1:0-4142 GCA_041677965.1 Pusillimonas sp. | reverse complement strand
GCAGCTGCGGCATCTCCATTCTTGACGAGGCCGCTCAGGTGTTTCCGGCGGTACTCAATTACCTGGGCAAAGATCCCAACAGCCACAGCACGCAAGATTATGAGGCCGCGCTCGAGGTCCTCAAGCAGATCCGTCCTTACATTCGTCAGTTCAGTTCGTCGGGCTATATCGATGAACTGGCCTCGGGTGACTTGTGCATGGTGTATGGGTTTTCGGGCGATATCATGATCGCCCGTTCGCGTGCCAAAGAGGCGGGTAAACCGTTCGAGATCGATTATGTCATTCCCGAGGGCGGTGCGCCTGCCTGGTTTGACACCATGGCGATACCGGCCGACGCCCGTAATGTTGATGAAGCCCATGCCTTTATCAATTACATCGAAACGCCAGAAGTGCATGCCGCCATCACCAACGAAATGTTCTACCCGAATGCCAACAAGTCGGCACGTGACTTTGTGGTCGAGGAAGTGGCCATCAATCCCATGATTTATCCGCCACCCGAGGTGGCGCGTTCTTTGTTCGTGATCAAATCCCAGCCCCTTGTTGCAAAGCGCATCCAGACGCGGATGTGGGCAGCGCTGAAATCAGGCCGTTAAACCATGACAGATAATCGCAGTGCAGGCAGCACCTGGTCGGCCGATGCCGACGAATTTGTTCGTGTCGAGGATGTCGTCAAGATTTTTGGCGATACGGTTGCCGTTCAGTCGGTCAACCTGTCCGTGCGACGCGGTGAAATCTTCGCTCTGCTGGGTAGTTCCGGTTGTGGCAAGTCAACGTTGTTGCGCATGCTGGCCGGTTTCGAGCAACCGACCTCGGGTCGTATCTACCTGGACAACGAAGACATCACCGCCTTGCCCCCTTATCGTCGTCCGGTGAACATGATGTTCCAGTCGTATGCACTGTTTCCGCACATGACGATTGAAGCCAACGTGGCGTTCGGGCTCAAGCAGGAGGGGGTGCCGCGCAACGAAATCCACGAACGCGTTTTTGAAGCCCTCGATCTGGTGCAGATGGCGGCGTATTCGCGCCGCAAGCCGCATCAATTATCGGGCGGGCAGCAACAGCGTGTGGCGCTGGCTCGCAGCCTGGTCAAGCGGCCCAAGTTGTTGCTGCTTGACGAACCCATGTCGGCACTCGACAAGCAAATCCGCCAGAAAACCCAGGTTGAACTCGTGAAGATCCTGGAGCAGGTAGGGGTTACCTGCATTATGGTGACTCATGACCAGGAAGAATCCATGACCATGGCCGATCGGCTGGCGGTCATGACCGAGGGGCAGATCATCCAGTGCGGCACACCGCAAGACGTTTACACCTTTCCGAATTCGCGTTTTGTGGCCGGGTTCATCGGCTCGACCAACCTGTTTGACGGCCGCATCACGGTCGATGAGCCCGATCACATCGTGATAGAAAGCGACCAGCTCAGTCGGCCCTTGTTCGTTTCGCATGGGGTAAGCGAACCCCTGGGTATGGATGTCCACGTCTCGATCCGTCCGGAACATATCCGCGTTTTGCGTGAGCAACCACTGGTCGAGGGTAATTGGGCGCACGGCATGGTCAGCCATGTGGCCTGGATGGGCAGTTATGTCCGTTATCAGGTTCGCCTTGATTCCGGTTTCATGCTGGAGGCCAATGTGCCCCTGATGGTGCAGGACCCGGCCACGGCGCCAGCGGTTGAAGACGAGGTCTATGTCAGCTGGGCGGCCGACAGTGCAACGGTGCTGCCATCATGAAGCCAATGCCAGCCTGGTCTCGCCGCCTGTTATCGCGGCGTCTTGCGATTTTGCCGCCCTTTCTCTGGATGGCGCTGTTCTTGCTCGTGCCGTTTTTGCTGGTATTCAAGATCAGTTTTGCCGATCTGCGTTTTGGCATTCCCCCCTACACACCGCTGGCCCAGCTGGAAGACTACACCCTGAAGCTGGGGCTTCACCTGAACGCCTATTACCTGCTGTTTACCGACAGCCTGTACATTGCCACCTACCTGAATTCCATCAAGGTGGCGGCGGTAACCACGCTATGCTGTGCACTGATCGGCTACCCGATGGCCTATTACATCGCGCAATCCAGCCCCCGGGCCCGTAATCTGTTGCTGCTGGCTGTGGTGCTGCCGTTCTGGACATCATTGTTGTTGCGGGTCTACGCCTGGGTGGGTATTTTGCGTAACGACGGGCTGCTGAACAATTTCCTGTTGTGGCTGGGTGTCATCGATACGCCGCTGGAAATTTACCGCACCGATCTGGCGGTCTACATCGGGTTGGTTTACGCCTATTTGCCGTTTTTCATCCTGCCGCTTTATGCCAATCTGGTCAAGCTCGATCGTCGCCTGCTTGAAGCGGCTTACGACCTGGGTGCCCGTCCTTTTACGGCCTTCTTCAAGGTAACGTTACCGTTGTCGCTGCCGGGCGTGATTGCCGGCGGCATGCTGGTGTTCATCCCCACGGTGGGTGAATATGTCATTCCGGAAATGCTGGGCGGGGCCGATACGCTCATGATGGGTCGCATCATGTGGACCGAGTTCTTCAACAATACCGATTGGCCGATGGCGGCCGCCGTCACGGTGGTCATGGTGGCCATTTTGCTGGTGCCGCTGGTCATTTTTCAGCGTAACCAGCTTGAGCAAATGAATGCCGGCAAAGGGGGGGGTGATGCAGCCTGACCGTACGTTGAAGGCCATTGCGCTGACGCTGGGGTATGCGTTCCTGTATGTGCCCATCGCCTGCCTGATGGTGTTTTCATTCAACGATTCAGCCCTCATGACCTCCTGGTCGGGGTTTTCATTTCGTTGGTATCTGGAACTGTTCAATGATCGTGCGCTGCTCAGTGCGGCGTTTCTTTCATTGAAAATTGCTGCGCTTACCGCAACAGCCGCCGTCATTATCGGTACGTGGTCGGGGTATGTGCTGGCGCGCATGGGGCGCTTCAGGGGGTTCACCCTTTATATTGGCATGCTCAGTGCGCCACTGGTCATCCCGGAGGTAGTGCTCGGTATTTCCCTGTTACTGCTGTTTGTTGAAATGGGGCAGTTACTGGGTTGGCCGCAAGGTAATGGCATGTTCACCATCTGGGTCGGTCACGTTACCCTGTGCGTGGCCTATGTTGCCATTGTCATCCAGTCGCGTATTCGAGATCTCGACCGTTCCCTTGAAGAAGCCGCCCTCGATCTGGGCGCCAGCCCGACCCGGGTATTTTTCCTGATCACGGTACCCCTGATCGCTCCGGCTTTGCTGGCCGCGTGGTTGCTGGCGTTCACCCTTTCTCTCGATGATGTGGTGATTGCGTCGTTCTTGTCGGGGCCGGGTTATACCACCTTGCCGCTCGAGGTGTTTTCCCGGGTGCGCCTGGGGCTCAAACCTGAAATCAATGCACTGGCGACCCTGTTTATTCTGGTTGTTGGTATTTTTGTCATTGTTGCCAATCGGCTGCAATGGCGCGGAGAAGCAAAATGACACAAGCCTTAACGCTGTACGGCCTGAAACGTTGCAGCACGTGCGTCAAGGCGCAGGCCTGGCTGGGCCAGAATGGGTTGCCATTCGAATTCATCGACTATCGTGACCAGCCGGTCGCTCCTGAAGTGCTGACACAGTGGGCCCAGGCCCTGGGCGGTTGGGACAAGCTCGTCAATCGCGCATCAACCACCTGGCGCACGCTGTCAGAGGCTGAAAAGGCGGTCAGCACGCCGCAGGGGTATCTCGATCTTATCGCCGCAGCACCCACGCTGGTCAAGCGTCCGGTACTGGTCAAGCCCGATGGTACGGTTGCCGTTGGTTTTTCTGACAAAAAATATTCTGAACTATTAGGGTAAAGCATGCTTTCTCAAAACGAACTCAAGCAAAACGTTGCCCAGGCTGCGGTTGATTACGTCTTGCCATTGCTGGGGCCAGACGTCATTGTAGGTATCGGGTCGGGCTCGACGGCTGACCTGTTTATTGATGCGCTGGCCCTGCATAAACAAAAATTCCGTGGCACGGTGTCCAGTTCCGAGCGCAGTACCCGACGTCTTGAAAGTCATGGCATTACCGTATTCGCCCTGAAGGCCGTCACTCAGGTGCCGGTGTATGTTGATGGCGCAGACGAAATCGATGCCGGTTGGAGCATGATCAAGGGGGGGGGCGGGGCACTTACCCGTGAGAAAATCGTGGCGTCGGTGG
>JBAYOZ010000181.1:0-4158 GCA_041677965.1 Pusillimonas sp. | reverse complement strand
CAAGGCACGCGATGCCCACGCGTCATTTATTTACAGTTTGCCAATCACAGGATGTAAACATGGCATTATTCGGTTCATCAAAACGCACTTTCAAACCCACTCCTTACGGGGCGACACGCAAAAAACGGCGCATCCCGCGCTGGTTGATCCTGATGCTGACGGGGGTCGTTCTGGGGTCCGGTGGTCTTTTGTTCGTACAGAAAAGTTACGGTCCAACCCTGCTCACAACCGAACAAGCCGACGCCCTGCGCCAAGAGCTGAACAGCACGCATCTTGAAAAACAACGACTGCAGTCGCAAGTTGACCGCCAGACCCACGAAATCGACGAGTTGCGTTCCTCGCTCGACAAACAGACCCAACGCGCCTCTGCCGCTGAAAAATCCCTGAACGAACTGGCCGCAAATGTCCAGGTGCTGGCTGACGCCGTGCCCCCCGACCCCCGCGGCACATCGCCCGGAATTCGCGCCGCCGACTTTACAACCGCAGACGGCCAGTTGGTATATTCATTGCTGGTCATGCAAAAGAGTGCCCAAGACCCTTCGTTCAAGGGAAAAATGGATTTTGCGGTTCAGGGCCGTTACCCCAACGGAAACACCACGACCATTGATATGCCCGTGGGTGACATCGAGGTTGGCTATTACAACGCGTTCAACGGGCAGGCAGAACTGCCACGGGCCTTTACACCCACACAGGTTACGGTTCGCGTACGCGACCAGGCCGAACGAATCGCCGCCACACGCACGCTCAAGGTTCGCTAACCCCAGCGTCGCCAATCCGCCCGAAACGGGCTGCCACACCACCGCACGCCTGTCCCGCCGTGCGGTTTTTTTATGCGACAAGTACGTTTAGAATTCGCTATGTATTTAATCAGGGGTCACTATGCCAAAACGCATGTTCAATTCCCGGGCTTTGCGAGCCTTTTCTGCAGCCAGCGTTCTGGCCACGTTTACTTCAAGTGCCCTGGCAACCGAAACCCTTTGGGTGCTGACACAAAACCACACACTGCTCAAGGTGCAGGCCAGTCAGCCTGACACCATCCTGGACCAGAAAACCCTGTCAGGCCTTCCCACGGGGGCGGCGCTGGTTGGCATTGATTATCGCGTTGCCTACGGCAAACTGTTCGCTCTGTCCGACCGCGGCGAGCTTTTTACCATTGACACCGGCAGCGGCTCCGTTGCGCAGGTCACAGAACATCAGCGCCTTGCAAAGATAGCTGACTACAGCCACACCCGGCATGGTTACCAGTATGGTTTTGATTTCAATCCTGCTGCCGACCGCATTCGTGTTGTCAACCCGCGACGGGAAAACTTCAGGCTGCACCCGGAAACAGGCGCTGTCGCTGCCACGGACCCGAACCTGACCTATGCGCCAACTGATCCACATGCCGGCCACTCGCCACGTATCGGCGCGGCCGCCTACACCTACAACACAAAGAACGACAAACTAACCACAAATTTTGCAATAGACCTGAGCCTGGGAAACCTTGTCCTGCAAGGCAGCCGGGAAGATGAAACAACACCGGTATCCCCCAATAACGGGGTTTTGTTTACGGTTGGATCCCTGGGGCTGGGCACATTGGCGTCAGCATCATTTGACATCGCAGACGTCAGCAACCGCGCGCTGGCCGCCCTTGAACCAGCCGGCTCGGGCAGGGTTTGGCTTTACGACATTGATCTGCAAACCGGCAAAGCACACAATCTGGGCAAACTGGCACAAGGGCGACCGGTTCGCGGTATCGCGATCGAACCATGAGACTGCCCCACAAAACCCATATTGGCCGGCCAGTGCTGCGCGTGCTGGCAGCGCTATCGTTGGCTGTCAGCGGCTTCATGGCACCTGTCTTTGCCGCCACAGAACTGCGCGTTGCCGTTACTGACAGCGCAGAAAAGCCGGTGCCGGAAGCGGTGGTCTACCTGACATCAGCGGCGGCATCCAGGGCCGCAAAACCTCTTCAGAACGCTGCCATAGCGCAAACAAACAAAACCTTTTTGCCAGATGTGCTGGTAGTAACCACCGGAACACCGGTTGCCTTTCCCAACGAAGATACCGTCAGACACCACGTTTACTCGTTTTCATCCGCAAAAAAATTCGAAATCAAACTGTATGTCGGCACCCCGACCCAACCCGTCGTCTTTGATACACCGGGCATCGTTGTACTAGGGTGCAATATTCACGACCATATGGTGGCCTGGGTTGTCGTTGTCGACACCCCTTATCATGGTCGAACCGACACCAGCGGTACCGTAACCCTGCCAGCACTGCCTGCCGACAACTACCAGCTTACGGTATGGCATAAAGGCCTGCCGGTTGACCATGCCGGCCACACTCAGGCGATCAGGCTCGATACCTCGCCCAGCACCCTCGATGTCATGCTTTCAGACCTCAAACTACCGTGAAAGCCTGGCGCACCCCCTCGCTCGCCGGTCGTATGACATTGGTCATGGTGGTCCTGCTTCTGATTGTCCAGCTTGCCAGCTTCTGGGTGGTAAGCGCTGCGGTTGACGCCCAGGCCAGGCGGGAAGCCGTGGTTAACCTTCAGGTCGGAGAGCGTATTTTTTTTCGCCTGCTTGACCAGAATGCCGCCCGTTTGCGTGATGCAGCCGGGGTGCTGGCCAGTGATTTCGGGTTTCGCTCGGCCATTGGCTCAGCCGATGTAGAAACGATTGAATCTGCACTGGAAAACAGTGGCGAGCGCATTGGCGCCGGGGTTGTCGCTTTTCTGGATCCGAACTTTGCCCTGGTCAGCGCCATCGGCACTGCAGACGCTACGCCCAACACCGCGCTGGCCGCGTTGGGTGCAACCCTGGAAACCAATTCACAAAACCGCATCGCCCTGATCAATGGTGCCCCTTACCAATTCGTCATGGTTCCAGTTCGCTCGCCGCTTGTCGTGGGTTGGGTCCTGATGGGCTTTCTTGTCAATGATTCGCTCATCAATGACTTTCGCCAGCTGTCCGGAATCGACGCCTCACTGCTGATAACAGCGACGTCCGGCACTACAGTAGTGGTTGCCTCGTCATTAACCGATGCGCAGCGCACCCAGGCCAGCCAGGCCCCACCTACCTCAGGGCTGCTTGAAACCACTGACGATTTGCTGGCACTGCGCCATATCGATATACCCGTACAGAGCGGCAACATACGCCTGATTCTGGCGCGCTCAATGAACGACCTGACTGGGCCTTTTCATGCCCTTCAGCGAACACTGGCAATGATCACATTTGGCGGGGTTGTTTTGTTCGCGCTAGGCAGCCAGGTTGCGGCACGACGCATCACCCGCCCCCTGGCCGACATCACGGCCGCAACAACCTTACTGGAACGGGGTGACTTTGATACAGGAATCACGGGAACAGAACGCCAGGATGAAGTCGGGCTGCTGGCCCGCAGCTTTGACCAAATGCGCCACAGTCTTGCCAAACAACGAGACGAAATACTGCATCTGGCCTACCGTGACAGGCTGACCGGCTTACCCAACCGGGAACAATTCAGGCTCTATGTTGCTGATGAACTGGCACAACGAAGCGCAACCCCTCAACCAGCAGCGATCATCATTCTGAACGTTGATCGCTTCAAACACGTCAATGATGTATTGGGCTACCCCTTTGGCGACGCCTTGCTTAAGGTTGTTGCCGAACGCCTGAAGAAAACTGTCGGACCCTACCGCGCCGAACTGGCCCGGCTGGCTGGCGACGAGTTTGCCATTCTTCTGAAAAACAGCGACATCACGACGGCATTTCAGGTTACCGGCCAGCTCAATACGGCTTTTTCCGAACCGATAACGCTGGATGGCCAGACCGTAGACCTTAGCGCAAGCATGGGCATCGCGGTCTGGCCCGACCACGCCGACACTGCCGAAGTTTTGATCAATCGCGCCGAAATGGCAATGTACGCCGCCAAAGCCGGCACCGACGGGGCAATGGCATTTCGTCCTGAACTGGACTCATCCAGTGCCCAGAACCTGTCATTGCTGACCGACCTGCGTGAGGCCCTTCAGAACGACGAGCTTCAACTCTACCTTCAGCCTAAAGTGGCCACGCAAACCCGGGAAGTTCAAGGTGCTGAAGCGCTGGTTCGCTGGCATCACCCCACCCGTGGCATGATTCCGCCGATGAAGTTCATCCCGTTCGCCGAGCAAACCGGGTTTGTTCGCCAGCTGACGCT
>JBAYOZ010000180.1:0-4164 GCA_041677965.1 Pusillimonas sp. | reverse complement strand
GAACGCGCGCTGGTCGGGTAACCAGAAGTCAAAATCAGTACCTTGTGGTACCACAATTTGTGGCTTCCATGGTGCTGCCGTCACCTTGACCCCCAGTTCCTGAAACACCCCCATGGCGCGTGGCATGTGAAGCGCTGATGTCACCAGCAGGGCGTGCTCAAACCCCAGTGTTTTCATTACGTCTCGTGTGTAAACCCCGTTTTCACGGGTGGTCAGGCTGTGCTCTTCGGCGATGATGGCATTTTCGGGAACACCTTCGCGTCTCAGGGCATTGGCCATTACCTGTGCTTCCGGCACGCCACCGTCAAGGGCCGCGCCTGAAACAATCACAAATGGCGCACGGCCGGCGTTATACAACATCGCCGCCGCCTCAGACCGGGTGACGGCGGTTTCTTTGGCATAGGGCTCAAACCAGTTTGGACGGCCGCCCGCCGTGTGGCCACCAAGAACCACGATGACATCAGCTGTGGGCAGGTTCTGGGGCGGTTGCCAGGCATAGGTTTGCTCAAGTCGGCCACCTGCCCACAGTGATGAAGCGGGCAATGACCAGAATACGCCCCAGACCAGGGCGAAAGCCATCAGACCCCAGGCGGTCTTGCGCCATCGGATGACATAGCACAGGCCGCCCAGCACCAGCAGCGTGATGCACAGGTTCAGCGGTATGATCAGGTTGGCCAAAAAGTTTGAAATCATCATCAAGCGGCCAACGATATCGCTTTTTCAACCACGTTGTCCAGTTCAGGCCAGTGCCCCATTTCTCCCAGACAAACGGCGCGTGCAGACCAGGGGCCGGTCCGTTCCCGGTCGGTGACACCAAATAGTGTTATTTGCTGTGCGCTTGCGGCCGCAGCCAGATGAGAAACCCCGGAATCATTGCAAATAACCAGTGAGGCCATTTTAGTCAGTGCGGCAAACGCATCCAGTGGCAATGCGGGCAGGCAGATGGCGTCTGGGGCATTGGCCAGCGCGGCATCGTGCTCGTTCGGCGGGGGGCACATGAGTACGGTCAGTCCGTTTTCCTGCAGACGCCGGGTCAGGGGTGCAAAATGCGGCCATACTTTGACTTTGCCTTTGTGAAGCCCGGTTGCGGTCGGGGCAACCAGAACGAAGGGGCGGCTGCCCAGCCCGGCCTCGTCAAGGGTTTGCCTGGCTTTTTGTATTGCTTCGGGCCTCAGTTGCAGGCCCAGCGCGGGTGGCGCAGCGGCTGCGGGCTGGCCAGCGTGCCACTGCAAAATGGCGTTACGTGTCAAGCCATACCAGGATTCGACGGCATGCGGGCGTGGCTGGGGCTTGCTGGTTGGCCAGCGCAATAAAAGGCTGCGGCCATCATCCCGGTAGCCGGCACTGGGTATTGCGGCCAGCCGGAAAACCAGGGCGCTTGACAGTGAGTCGGGCAGCAGCAGACCAACCGGGCGGTTGACGCCGGTATGGTTGTGTGTATTTTTGAATGTCGAAACGGCACGGCGATCGGCGCGCCATTGCCCGGTCATCGGAATGAACCCGTGTAACGCATACCCCGATAAAAGCGCCTTTGCCCAGGGGCGAGCACACACCACGACCGGTCGCTCTGTGTCGAGCAGCAGTTGCAGTGACGGCAAGGCCATGCAGACATCCCCAATCCAGTTGGGCAGGCGAACATAAATGGGGCGGTTTTCAGTCATCAGAGGGGGGCTGTCGGGCGCTCGGCGAAGGTCGTTCGTCGCTCGGGTTGCAACGTTACAATGCATTTTTCATTAGTATAAAAGCGAGTGTCGTCTTGAGCCCTGTTTCATCGTCAGGTTCCACACATTCAGAGCCGGTCAAGTTTGACCTGTGGCGACGTATCTACAGCCGGCTGGGTGCGTACTGGAAGGCGGTTGTCGTTGCCCTTGTTCTGGTTTCGATCAGTTCCGCTACCCAGCCTACGCTGGCCATCATCATGAAGCCTTTGCTCGACGATGGTTTTACCGGCGAAAAACCATCGTACATGTGGTCCATCCCGCTTGCGGTGGTGGGGCTCATGTTTTTGCGCGGTATATGCACCTTCACCAGTACTTATGTCTTTGCCTGGGTAGCCAACAACATGTTGCTTGGCATTCGCAAAGAAATGTTTGACCGCTTGCTGCATTTGCCCGATACCGAGTTTCGCAAGGGCGATACCGGGCGCTTGCTTAACCGCTTCACTATTGACGCGGGCAATGTCACGGGTCTGGCGACCGACGTTATTACGGTAATCGTACGCGAAACGCTGATTGTGGTTTCCTTGTTCGTCGTGCTCATTTATATGTCATGGCAACTGACCCTGATTGTGCTGCTGGTGTTGCCGTTGTCGGTGTATGTGTCACGCATTTTCATCAAGCGGTTGCGCCGAATCAACCGGGACACCATCAACATGAACGCCGAACTGACGCATGTGGTGGGCGAGTCCATCGATGGCCAGCGTGTTGTAAAAATGTTCGATGGCTACGAGCGCGAAGGGTCACGCTTTCAGTATGTCAATTCACGGCTGCGTCGTTTTTACATGCGTGCGGCGTCGTCCGATGCCGCAATGTCTCCGATTACCCAGTTTTTTATCGGCGTATCGGTTGCTGCCGTTATCGCGGTTGCTTTGTACCAGGCCAACAATGAAGGCCTCACCGTAGGTAGTTTTGCCTCATTCATGGCTGCCCTCGGGCAAATCTTTGATCCCATCAAACGGCTCACGAATATCGCCGGCTCCATGCAGCGTATGCTGGTGTCGGCCGAAAGCGTCTTTGGCCTCATTGACCAGAAGCCCGAGAACGACTCGGGTACCTTCCAGTTCAAAGGCCAGGTCAAGGGACGAGTCGAGTTCCGTAACGTCAGCCATCGTTTTGCAGACGCCGAACGCGACACGTTGTCGGGCGTTTCTCTGGTGGTCGAGCCAGGTCAAACCGTTGCCCTGGTCGGGCGCTCGGGCAGCGGCAAAACCACACTGGTCAACATGCTGCCGCGTTTTATCGCACCGGTTGCCGGGCAGGTGCTGATCGATGATCAACCAATTGAAACCTGCGCCTTGCGCAGCCTGCGTTCACAGCTTTCACTGGTCAGCCAGGATGTCGTCTTGTTTGATGGCACGATTGGCGAGAACGTAGGTTACGGCGCTTTGCACGATGCCAGCCCCGACGATATCTGGAAAGCCCTGGAGGCCGCCAACTTGCACGACTTTGTGCGCAGCCTGCCCAATGGGCTCGATACTCCTGTTGGCGAAAATGCCAACCAGTTGTCTGGCGGTCAGCGTCAGCGCCTGGCCATTGCACGCGCCCTGATCAAAAATGCGCCAATTCTTATTCTTGATGAAGCCACTTCGGCACTTGATAATGAGTCCGAGCGCCAGGTGCAGATGTCACTTGAAAAGCTCATGGCCGGTCGTACTACCCTGGTCATTGCCCACCGCTTGTCAACGGTCCAGAAAGCCGATCTTATCGTTGTACTTGATCAGGGCAAAATAATTGAAAAAGGGCGTCACGATGAACTGCTCGCAAGTCAGGGCCTGTACGCGTCGCTTTATGAAATGCAGTTCAAAGGCTTGTTCTAGGCGCTTTCTGGTGCGGGCCTTAGGCAATGATATTTTGGCTCTCGATCATCTGTGGTGCCGGTTTTCGGGTACGCATCGCCAAAAGGCCTCATCCCTCATCCAACCGGCCCAATGCAATTATTGGCTCAAGGCCTTTTCAGAATTATTTGTTTTGTCAATCAACAGGACGTCATCATGAAACGTATTCTTGCAATTACCATGGCCATTTTTCTGGCAGGTTGTGCTGCAAACCCGCAAGGCATAGGTCTGGCCGTACTGGAGCAGCCTTCAAACCTGCGCGGTGACCGTGACTTCACCCAAGACCTTGTCCAGATCCAGCGGGCGGTCTTCAAGCATCAGGCCGTTTGCAACCCCGAAGTCAAGTTCTCTGTAGACCAGATGAACCCCAATTTTGCCCGAGTCACCAAGCCGGTCAGCCCGGGGGCGATAGGCTGGGCGCATACCATAGTGCTTAACGTCGTCCTGACCAAAAACCTGACTACGAAAGGCCGTGTCTACAGCTATTACGGGCTGTCTAAAGCGCAAGTCAATGATATGTACGCCATTGTCCAGCGTCCTGAATACTGCCCCGAGAAACCCGAACAGAATTTGCCTGAACAAGAGCAGGCTTCCGGGTCTTGAACTTTATT
>JBAYOZ010000179.1:0-4179 GCA_041677965.1 Pusillimonas sp. | reverse complement strand
TTGTAATCGTCCCACAAGGCCAGCGCTCGGTCGATATCCTTCTGCTGACGCTTCTTGCTGCCACCACCAAGCAGAACAATAATTTTCAAACCGTCTTTCGCAAGATAGATGCGATAACCCGGCCCTCAATCAATTTTGTACTCACCAATGCCCCTGAACCATTCGACGTTCGACAGGTTGCCCTGCTCCATTCGTGCAGCTGCTACGCTGACCTTGGCTGCCGCTATCGGATCCAGCGTTTCGAACCATTCGGCATAGGGGCTGGCCCCGTCGGGGAGGACCAATTCTTTGACTTGGTAGCTCAGTCGGCGAATGGTAACATATAAGTTCCTAAAACACGGCAATCATTGTCGTACGCAACGGCCAACGGATTCGCATCACTGCTGCCGAACTGCGGAAAGAGCGCGAAATGTAAGCGCTTGTCGCTTCAGCATGGTGGTTTATGATTGAACATTGACACGTAAGCCATTTCCCAAACGCTGGGCGATGGCATAGCCGAATCACCTTTGAGAGGTCACCATGGACAAGAACACCGTGATACAGCTGCTGTCAAAAAGCAAGCCTCTACTGCAGGAGCGGTTCGGTGTCGTTCGCCTGGCCTTGTTCGGCTCGACTGCGCGGGGCGCTGCATCTGACACAAGCGATATCGACATTCTCGTCGCATTCGACGGCCCTGCCACCTCCCGTCGATACTTCGGGGTACAGTTTTATCTGGAAGACCTGCTGGGTCGCCCCGTTGATCTAGTGACAGAGAAAGCACTACGCCCCGAACTTCGACCCTACATTCAAAGAGACCTGGTAAGTGTCTGAAAAACAAATACGGGAATGGCGGTTTTACGTCGACGATATGATCGGCTTCGCCGAGAAGGCGTTGGCGTACACCCATGGGCTATCTCAAGCAGACTTCGTCAGTAGCGGCATAACGTACGACGCGACACTCAGAAACCTGGAATTGATCGGTGAGGCGGCTACTCGCGTCCCCGAGGCCACTCGCAGTGAGGAATCACACATTCCCTGGCGAATGATTATCGCCACCCGCAATCGACTTATCCATGGGTACTTGGGCATTGATGACGACACGCTCTGGAGCATCATTCAGGACGACATTCCAACCTTGATGGCCGACCTGATTCTCCTGCGAGACAAGGCACGTCCTTAGCTCACAAACCGTCCCCACCCTTCCCTTTTCTGACCTGACTGTGGTTTTTTGGGGAACAACAGATTTTTCCCCAAAAAGCTGGAAACCCTGTATTCATGCGGGTTGGGTGTCCTCTCCTGGGCACCACCGCCAAGTATAGAAAACCCAGCTAAGCTTCTTGTTTAGCTGGGTTTTTTGCTTTGCGACACAATATTTCAGGGCTCTTCACCGTGGCTCTAGGCTCTACCCCTTGCTCCCGACCATGCGGGACACTGGCAGATAATTTAAGTTGCATGTAACTCTCCAGCACGCCAACATGTTTCATGTAACGCTGAAAAGGAAGCCAATCATGACAGCCATGCATGTAAATGACAGGGTTCAAAAACACCGCAATGCTTTGCGCAAGGCTGGCTTGCGTCCGGTACAAATTTGGGTTCCCGACACAAGGCGAGCAGATTTTGCGGAGGAATGCCGCCGCCAAAGTCGCTTGATTGCCCAGGCAGACAACAAAGACACTGAGTTGCAACAGCTTATGGATGCGGCGTTAACCGACGTGGATGGCTGGACAGAATGATGCGCGGGGACTTTGTGACCATTGCCTTGCAAGGCGACTTTGGCAAGCCTTGGCCCGCCCTGGTGATTCAGGCTGATCAGTTCAGTGAGCATCCAAGCGTTACCGTGCTGCCAGTCACCAGCACACTTTTAGCGGCACCACTGCTTCGTATCACCGTCAATCCGGGCGCTGAAAATGGCTTGCAGAAACCTTCACAAGTGATGATAGACAAGCCGATGGCCGTTAAACGAGATAAGGTGGGTTCAGCCATCGGGCGCATCGACGCCGATACGATGATAGAGGTGGAGCGTAGCCTTGCTGTGTTTTTGGGAATCGCAAAATAGGCGGCAAAACCACTTTTGCTCGCTCTTTTCTACCTGCTGAGGCCAAATTAACCCGCTTTATCAATGCCGATCTTATTGCCGATGGACTATCACATTTCAGCTAAAACTTCCAGACCCAGAAACAGCAATTGACCGTGAAGCAAGACGACCTTATCAAAGCCAAAAACCCGGACCTCAGAGGGTCGCTGGCAGCAATGCAGCGAGCAGCCCAAGCGGGTTAACCGTTAACCTTTTCAGAGGTATCCGCAGTGCCTTCGGCAGCAGCGTTTTCGGCACGGTCGATAAGTGCATGCACTTCGGCAATGCGGTTGCTGTAGCTGATTACAGCACGCTCGCCGG
This sequence comes from Pusillimonas sp., assembly GCA_041677965.1. Taxonomy (GTDB): domain Bacteria; phylum Pseudomonadota; class Gammaproteobacteria; order Burkholderiales; family Burkholderiaceae_B; genus Neopusillimonas. The sequence goes on along the minus strand of JBAYOZ010000179.1, from coordinate 1,805 downwards.
CGTCTGCCACACTGCCTGCAACCTCGCGCTCGAGCTTGGCAATAAGACCGCGCATTGGCCCAATAACCTGGGGGTTGGTGGCCAGCATGGCCAAAATAAGCGCATCAAGCGCAACCTGATTGGCGGCTTCAAGGCCTTCAAGAACGGCGTTGATTTCAGCGACTTTGACAGCAAAATTTTCCACGTCTTTTTCCATGTTGATCATTCCTGTTGGAACCAAAACCCAATCGTAATTCATTTTCGTGAATCCGGACCCCTCTTTGCGTTATGCGCGTGTGAATCATTTATGAAATATCAAACAGTTTGAAGTTACATAAAGCGCAGATGAATATTCAGCGCACCTGGGTTATCCACAAAAACCGTGGATAACTGTGTGTGCAACGTTTTCATAACCGGGTTTTCCCTTAGAGAGCAAGGTTCCCTGATCAGCATATGACCGTTTCATGACACAACGTCATAACACCATGAATCAAGGCGCTGCGATCATCGGGCTTGCGGTCGATGAGGTATGGTTAAATGCCTGTCTGATCTGACACTTTATTCTGGCCCACCATGACATCTTCGCCCTGGGGTTACGAACGCCCCGACTGCATAGGCAACCACGCGCTGGCACTGTTTATTGACGATATTCAACGCGTTCTGGATGCTTATGCCGATACGCAAGGCAGCACGGATGCCCGACTGTTTCAGGTACAGGCCGAGGCGAACCGGTTGCTTCAGGGCTACGCAGAGCACGCGCGCGGTACAACCGTGTTCAAGGGCCAGTTCATCACGATTCGGGCTGTCGATGCCTCGGGCCAAACCCCTGCACAATGGGTTCCCTTGTTCTCGCCGGGCCTGAAAAGCGCGCTTCAAGCACTGCTCAAGCACAGCCAGAACAACACGTCCCATTGACACGCAACAATGCCTGCAGCAACCTGCAACCGCATGCCCGTACGTAACGACTGGGCATGTGGCACACCAATCCAGCCAAAACGCAAATGCTTGCGGGCTGGAAAATCACGGACTCAATCGTCGTCCTGCGCCAGAAAACCGCCGCTCTGGTGGCGCCATAGCCGGGCGTAAACACCGTTACGTTGCAGCAATTCGGCATGGCTGCCCTGCTCAATGATTTGCCCGCCGTCCATGACGATCAAACGGTCCAGCGCCGCAATGGTGGACAACCGGTGGGCAATGGCGATAACCGTCTTGCCTTGCATAATCTCGTTCAGGCTTTCCTGGATGGCAGCTTCAACTTCCGAATCCAGGGCACTGGTGGCTTCGTCCAGCAACAAAATGGGTGCATTCTTGAGCATCACACGCGCAATGGCGATGCGCTGGCGCTGACCGCCTGACAACTTGATACCGCGCTCGCCCACCAGGGTATCGTAGCCCCGGTTACCACTGGCATCGGCCAGATGCCCGATAAAGCCGGCGGCCTGGGCCCGGCCTGCGGCAGCGTGTATTTCGTCTTCAGAGGCATCAGGGCGACCGTAGGCAATGTTGTCACGAATGGAACGATGCAACAGTGAGGTATCCTGGGTCACCATGCCAATGGCACCGCGCAGGCTGTCTTGCGACACCTGCGAAATGTCCTGGCCGTCAATCAGGATGCGGCCGCTGTCAATATCGTAAAAACGCAGCAACAGGTTGATCAGGGTTGATTTCCCCGCACCCGAGCGGCCAATCAGGCCGATACGCTCGCCGGGCCGCACGGTAAGGTTCAAGTCATCGAACACCTGCCGCTCGCCGTTGTAATTGAACGAGACCCGGTCAAACCGGACTTCACCCTGCGAAACCTGCAAGGCGGGTGCATCGGGGATGTC
>JBAYOZ010000178.1:0-4216 GCA_041677965.1 Pusillimonas sp. | reverse complement strand
CGGTGGCATCGCCCCAGTACGACAGCCCAAGCTTACGCATCAGGTTCGAACGATAGGCCTGAATGAAGGCCGGCTCGAACTTGTCGAGCTGATAGGCCAGCGCATCGGCCTCAAGGTCAAGTGCGGACAGGGCATTGGCCAGCCGGTGCAGGTTCCAGAACATGGCTGACGGTTGCACATTCCAGGCATAACGACCGTTCCGGTCGGTACGATTACAAATGTGATTGATACGGAAGGCATCCATGAAACCGAACGGCCCGTAATCAATGGTCAGGCCCAGAATCGACATATTGTCGGTATTCATCACACCGTGGCAGAACCCGGCGGTTTGCCAATCGGCCACCAGTCGTGCCGAACGGACCACAACTTCACCCAGAAACCGCAAGGCCGTCGTTTGTTGTGGCGTCGCACCGCCCAGCTCATCGTCGTCGGGGCCGGGCCGGGCACATTGTGGGTAAAAACGCGTCACCACGTAATCAAGCAAGGTTTGCATGGCCTGCGGATTGCCGGCCCAGTGTTCAAACGAACCAAAACGTACAAAACTTGGGCAAACCCGCGTCACCACGGCGGCGGTTTCATTCACCTCGCGCGCAACGGTGTCGTCGGCCACCACCAGAGCCAATGAACGGGTGGTAGGAATACCCAGACCATACATCGCCTCGCTGGCAAGGTATTCGCGCACTGACGAACGCACGACGGCACGGCCATCACCAAAGCGTGAATAAGGTGTTTTACCCGAACCCTTCAACTGCAACTCAAAAGGCCCTTGCTTCGAATTGATCTCACCCAGCAAATGGGCACGACCGTCGCCCAGCTGGCCGGCCCAAACGCCGAATTGATGGCCGCTGTAAACAGCCGCCAGGGTCTTGCCACCGGGTAACGGACGGTTGCCGGCAACCACATCAAGAAACTCAGGCGTTTTGAAAGCAGCAACATCAAGCCCGAGCATTCGGGCAACATCTGGATTGGCATGCAACAGACGCGGTCGAATCAACGGCTGCGCATCAAGTGCGGTGTAGAAGTCGGCCGGCAGCTCAGCGAATGAGTTGCTGACATCAAGCATGCCGAACGGGCCGGCATTGACATTATCAGCGCCCATTTTCGCCCCTGATGGTTTGGGATGACAGAGTGGCGTGCGGCGATTTGGCCGCCGGTGATGACTGTGCAGTCTGGCTAGACTGCGGGGGGCCGGATGGCTGAACCGCCTGCCCTGATTGCAAAGCCTTGGCCGCTTTTGCGGCTTTCTTGGCCGGCCGGACATACAAAATGGCACATAAATAAAAGACCACCGCCAGGCCGATTTCAATGCTGGCCATCAGGCGTGACACCGGCGAACTGTCAGAAAATGCGCGCACAACACCTTCCATGAAGTACAGCAGTACCAGCATTGAGGCCCATTGCAAGGTATACAGCCGGCCCTTGATGACACCCGGCAAGGGCAACAGCAAAGGGATGAGCTTGAATACCAGCCAGGAAACGCCTACCAGCGCCGACAGCTCGGGGCGCCAGGGCGCAACAACAAGCTCCCAGACCAGAGTCAGGACAATCAGGCCGACAAGCGAAAAAATGGCGCCGAAGCGCAAGACAGGGTTCAGTTCGGGTGGTTTCATGCTGGTATTATTACCCGAATGCCAAACTTCGTCATACAACCTGCCCTTGATGACTGAACAACAAGAAAAAGACCACGACACCGTTTCCCGCACTGACCGCGCGTCTGGCGGATTTAGCCAATGGTGTGGTGATGCCGGGCAAGTAATCCGGTACGCGTTGCAGCACGCGGCAGAAAAAAAACTCACCCAGGTTGCCTCGAGCCTGACCTTTACCACCGTATTGGCTATCGTACCCACGCTGGCCGTTATTCTGGCACTGTTCACCGCATTCCCTTTGTTTGCCGAATTCCGGGTTGCGCTTGAAGAATTCCTGATCAACAGCCTGTTGCCACCCACGGTATCAGATACCGTCATGCAGTATCTGAACCAGTTTGCCGCCCAGGCATCAAGGTTGACCGCTGTAGGTACGGTTTTTTTACTGGTGGCATCGGTTATGCTGATTTCCACCATTGACGCCGCGTTGAACGACATTTGGCAGGTCGAACAACAACGGCCGCTACCCCAGCGCATGCTGGTGTACTGGGCCATTATTACGCTGGGGCCGGTACTGGCCGGGGCCAGTCTTTGGTTCACGTCTTATCTGGCGCAGCAAGCCCTGCTGAATGTAGGCCAGATTTCATCCGGCATGCGGTTCTGGCTGTCATTCATCCCCATGATCATCACCGGCATTGCGTTTACCGGGCTGTTCGTGTGCGTACCGAACCGCCAGGTATATTGGCGTGACGCACTGGCCGGTGGTTTGGGCACCGCAGTGGTTCTGGAAGTCATGAAGTCGGGCTTTGCCTACTACATCACCAAATTCCCCTCGTATACCGTCATTTACGGGGCATTCGCCACCCTGCCAATTTTCCTGCTCTGGATTTATCTGTCGTGGCTGGCCATTTTGTTTGGCGCCACCGTCGCCGCCACCCTGCCCTCTTTGCGACTGCGCCGGTGGGCCGTACAACGACAACCCGGTGCCACCTTTATTGATGCAATCCGTGTCATTCGTGTGTTGCGCAGCGCCCGGGGCTCAGACCAGCCCGGACGCACCACCCGCTTTCTGGGGGCCCACTTGCGCTTGCATTCTACAGAGCTGAATTCGGTCATGCGCACGCTTAAGTCCCTGGGCCATGTTGTGGTCACCCACGAGAAAGGCCATGAACGCTGGGTTCTGGCCTGTGACCTGCGTGAGGCACAATTAGGCGCACTGGTTGATGCGCTGCTGATAGACCGAAGCCAAAGCGGGCTTGCCGATGACCCCGCCCTGACGAATGCTCTGGCCATGACGCTGGGCAGTAATACCCCGATCAGTCTTGAAGATGTCCTGAACGGGAAAACCTCACTACCTGAAACGGTCGGTTCAGTACAGAATAAAATGACAGTATCAGAAACAGAAACGCCCCAGGAGGCAAAGCCATGCTAAAAGTCAGTGAAATTTTGCGCGTCAAAGGCAACACCCTGTATACCGCCTTGCCTGACACGACCATCAACCAGGCCCTTGAAACCATGGCCGAACAAGACATTGGTTCATTGGTCATTATGGAACACGGCGAACTGGTCGGCATGCTGACCTTTCGTGAAATCATTCGTCACCTGACAAAAAATGGTGGCGTCATCGGCGATTACACCATCCGCAGCGTCATGGACGACGCCCCTGTCAGCGTCACCCCAAACACCAGTGCCGATGAAGTCCAGCGCCTCATGCTCGACAAGCACGCCCGCTACATGCCGGTCATGGACGGCCCGGTACTGCAAGGGGTTATCTCGTTCTACGACATGGCGCAAGCCATTGTGGCCGCGCAAAAATTCGAGAACAAAATGCTCAAGGCCTACATTCGCGACTGGCCGGGGGGCCAGGAAGACCCCGAAGACGAAAAAAACTGAGATTTAGATTTACCGGGCCAAGCCTTCATCACTGGCCCCCACCAGCGCCAGCGCGTTGGCCAGTACTGAAACATCGTTCTGGTTCAACACACCGGGGTCAGACAACATGCGGCGCCAATGACGCGCGCCGGGGCGACCATTCATCCAGCCCAGCAAGGGCCGGGTCATGACGCGCAAGGGCACACCGCGTTCCAGTTGCCCGGCGGCATACTGTGCGAACTGGTCAAGAATGTCGGCCGGCAGACCAATGGGTGTTTCAGGCCAGCAACGCTGGCTGATCACAGACAGTACACCCGGGTCGTGCCAGGCGGCACGGCCCAGCATCACACCGTCAAACTGATCCATCAGAGCGACGGCATCATCGGCTGTGGCAATGCCCCCATTCAGTACAAATACGGCATCAGGAAAGTCATCCCGCAGCCGGGCTGCAACATCGTAGCGCAATGGCGGAATCTCGCGGTTGTCTTTGGGGCTCAGCCCTTTCAGTACCGCATTGCGGGCATGCACAATAAAAACACGACACCCCGTCTGGTAAATGGCGCCCACAAAATCGCGCACAAAATCATACGATTCGATGTAATCAAGCCCCAGGCGGTGCTTGACTGTCACTGGCACACTGACGGCATCTTGCATGGCCTTGATGCAATCGGCCACCAGCCCGGGCTCTGCCATCAGGCAGGCCCCGAAAGCACCCTTCTGGACACGCTCTGACGGACAACCGCAATTGAGGTTGATTTCGT